>CAZMRM010000012.1:0-3540 GCA_964568515.1 uncultured Chitinophaga sp.
CGGCCGATGCCATTCGTAAACTGGCTGCCTATACGGAAGAAATCAAATTGAAATTTCAGGAGTTTGCCATCTCATACAACATCAATATCATTACAGGCAGTATGCCTTGCATGGAGGATAACAAACTGTACAATGTAGGTTTTTTATGCAGGCGTGACGGGACCAATGAAATGTTTCAAAAACTACACATCACACCGAGTGAATCCAGCTCCTGGGGGATGGTGGGTGGAGATATTATAAAAACTTACAATACCGACAGTGGAAAGATTGGTATATTGGTTTGTTATGATTCGGAATTTCCTGAATTAAGCCGTTTGCTTGCTGAGGAAGAAATGCAGATCTTATTTGTTCCTTTTCTCACTGATACACAAAACGGGTTTAATCGTGTGAAAAGATGTGCTCAAGCCAGAGCAATTGAGAATGAATGTTATGTGGCTATTGCCGGAAGTGTTGGTAACTTACCAAAAGTGAGCAATATGGATATTCAGTTTGCTCAGTCCGCTGTATTCACTCCCTGCGACTTTGCGTTTCCTACCAATGGCATTAAAGCCGAAGCAACACCGAATACAGAAATGATCCTGATCTGTGATGTGGACCTTGATCTGTTGCAGGAATTACACGCGCATGGAAGCGTGCGAACACTTACAGACAGACGGCCTGATCTTTATCAGTTAAAAAAAGTAGTCAAACGACAATCAATGGGCAGAAATCAGAATAAAAAAAACTAGCGCAGCAACAGATTATGTAAATACCTTTGTCCCTTCCGTACAGTTCTTACAAATGTCTATTTCACTTCGGGAATTGAGCAAGGCCTTTCTAAAATTGGTGTAAGCGTTACTTTGCCATAACGTTCTAAAATTTACTTTTTTCAAATCACCAAGCTGATGCTGTGCGTCTTTATCAAAACAGCAGGGAACCACCAGTCCGTCCCAGGTTACAACAGTAGAATGCCAAAGTCTCCAGCAATGATTCAGCATTTTGTTTTTAATCGTATATGTTCCGTTGTTTTGCTTTTTATACCGGGAATATTTGGCAATGGTTGGTATTAATTCATTTCCATTTTTATAATCATAGACCTGAGCCGTTTTAAAACGGAGGTCCTGAACTCCTATTTCTTCCGCAAGTTTTTGCACTTCTTCCAATTGATGTTCATTAGGTTGTACCACCAGGAACTGAAAAATAACATAAGGAGTTGCAGATTGCAATTCTTTTTTCCATTTCAGGATGTTTTTTGTTCCTTCTATCACCTTGTGGAGGTTACCTCCTGCTCTGTACTGTTCATAAACATCCTGGGTAGTGCCATCGATGGAAATGATGAGCCGGTCCAAACCGCTTTCAACTGTTTTACGGGCATTGGCATCGTTCAGATAATGGGCATTGGTGGAAGTCGCGGTGTATATTTTTTTTGCAGCAGCATATTTCACCATTTCTAAAAATTGTGTATTGAGATAAGGTTCTCCCTGAAAATAAAAGATGAGATAGGAAATCTCTTTATAAAGGTCATCGATGGAAGATTTAAAAAAATCCATTTGCAGCATTCCTGTGGGTCTTGTAAATTCACGTTTGCCACTGGGGCACTCCGGGCAACGCAAATTACAGGAAGTAGTAGGTTCAAAGGTGATACTGATGGGAACCCCCCATTGCAAAGGTTTTTTAAGAATTTTTGAAACGTAGAAACTGGATATAACTTTTACAGCATTCCAGGCCCGTTTTCCGGTCGTTTTGGAAATGAAATTCAAGCCATCCTTAATTTTTTCCGCTGCTTTCATCGTAAGTAAAAATACCAATCATTTTTGAATTGCCCTAAAAAAGAATGCCCGTACGGCTGTATAGCAATACGGGCACTTCATTTATAGAGAGTGATTATTTTATGACTTCAAATTTACCTCTGCCAACCACTCGGTTCTGATCATTCAACACATTGTAAATATATATACCACTTTGATATTTAATGGTTTCAACAGTTACTTTGTTATTGGTCATGGAGAATACACCTACTTTTCTACCCGAGAGATCCAATATCTCTACTGATCTGGCATTTACCGTACTGTTGAAAGTAACATTGGCTTTTGCAGGACTTGGGAATACACTGATGTTGTTTTTGATTGCATCCAAATCATTTGTACCTACCCATCCGGTGAAGCCCATATCGTCGATGTATAAGGTACTGTTTACTTTTGGACGGTACAAACTGCTGGAAGAAGCAATTACAATAATGGTATCGGAAACAACATTATCGAATGCAGGGTTGTAATCAATTGTTAGTTCCTCTGAAGTCCAGGCTGTGATGGTTGCGTTTGATTTCCATTCTCCCCACCCAATGGTATCTGTTGTTTGAGTGGTTGTATTTCTTTTGGTAAGATAAACTCTTACGAATGCCGTATCCATATCAGCTGTTGCCGGCTGGTATTTTACTGCAAAAGATGCTTTTTGAGGACGTGCAGTGTAGGGAGTACCCAACTTAAAACTTCTTGAATTCAGGTCTACTACCCCTGTAGCGAGGATACCAACTGTATCATATCCGGGAACCGGAACAAGTGCAGGAATAATTTGCGTTACAATTTTTGCTGCGGCTGCTCCCTGATAGGGTGCGGCTGTTTCTTTTATCACTGTTGGAACCATTCCAACCGGAGCCAATAGGTTAAAACTTGCCCATCCTGTCGGGTTTTCGGCTACCGGGCTTGCACTCACATTTACCCAGGTATCAAAAAGAAAGTCGACTGATTGTGCATTTGCTGAAAATGCAAGTAACCCAGCTGCACTGATAGTAAGTATAATTTTTTTCATTTTATTCCTTTATTTATTTAGTTTAATTAATGATTTCAAATATAGGAAGTAGTTTTTGTAAAAAAAATGATTTTAAATTCATTCTTATAACTGCCTTCTCTTTCGCAGATAAAAAACAAACATAACGCCGTAAAAAGAACCTGGCTTCCTTTTTCCGGATTTTTAAGATGAGAGTATTCCTTTCTATCTGAAAATAAAGGCACTCAGAGGCAGTCAAAAGTACAGGATATTTTTCGAGGAATTGTGCAGATTACACAAAGGCTTGTAAATCGTGTAATTTTTTGTACGCTCCGTTTCTCAACAGCAATTCGTTGTGAGTACCTCGTTCAATCAATTGTCCTTTTTGCATCACAATGATTTCATCGGCATGCTGTATGGTTGATAAGCGGTGCGCTATCACTACAGAAGTACGATTTTTCATCAGTTTATTCAAAGCATCCTGTACGAGGCGTTCACTTTCTGTATCCAACGCGGAGGTTGCTTCATCCAGTATCAGTATGGGAGGGTTTTTTAATACGGCTCTGGCAATGCTGATGCGTTGACGCTGTCCTCCTGACAATTTGCTTCCACGGTCTCCAATATTGGTTTGATATCCTTCAGGCATTTGTGAAATAAATTCATGTGCATTGGCAATTTTCGCAGCTTCTATTACTTGTTGTTCCGTAACATTTTCCATCCCAAATGCAATGTTACCATACACGGTATCATTGAATAAAATGGATTCCTGTGTTACGCTCCCTGATGGGGATCGTA
>CAZMRM010000012.1:3550-12909 GCA_964568515.1 uncultured Chitinophaga sp.
GATCCCCATCAGGGAGCGTAAATCATGCAGCTTTAATTGTTTGATATCAATCCCATCTATTAAAATCTGACCTTGTGAAGGATCATAAAAACGGGGCAGCATATCTGCCAGTGTGGTTTTTCCGGAACCGGACTGTCCAACGAGTGCAATGGTTTTTCCTTTTTGTATGCGAAGATCGATCTCATTCAACACCCAGCCTACCTGTGCTTCTCGATAGGCAAAGGAAACATTTTTGTATTCAATTTCTGTAGTGAATGTATTTTTAGATACCGCATTTTCCTGATCACGAATGGCCACCTCTGCATCCAGGATCTTATCAATACGCTCGGCAGAGGCCAATCCTTTCTGAACACTATAATAAGCTGTAGTAAATGATTTGGCTGGGTCAAGTAACTGGGAAAAAACGGCAATGTACAGAATCAGTAAAGAAGCATTCATAGAAGGATCATTCCCCAATACCAGTTTACCACCAAAATACAGGATGACTACTAAAATGGTGACTCCTAAAAATTCACTTAAGGGAGAAGCTAAATCTGTTTTGCGGTATACTTTTACAGAAAGTGTGTTCAGCTGTTGATTTTCATCACGAAAATGCTCTGCCATTCTCTTTTCAGCATTAAAGCCTTTGATGATGCGTAAACCACTCAAGGTTTCTTCCATAATGGAAAGCAACAGCCCCATTTTTTCTTTACTTTTCTTTGAGGATCTCCTCAGACTCTTTCCAATTCTTCCAATCATAATTCCGCTTATAGGAAGTAGTACAAAAGAAAAAATCGAAAGCTGCGGACTGATTACCACCAGTGTTCCAAGAAAAATCAGGATGGTTACCGGATCACGAAATATCATTTCCAGAGATTGCATAATGCTCCATTCCACTTCCTGAACATCTATTGTCATGCGACTCATGATATCTCCCTTACGCTCTTCTGAATAATAGGATAAAGGAAGCTGAAGTACTTTGCTAAACATTTTATTGCGCATATCCTTTACAACTCCGTTCCTAATCGGTGCTATAAAAAACATACCGAGGTAACGAAAAAGATTTTTAAAAAAAATAGTTGCTATGACAAACACACAGATCAATATCAACGCATTCAGTTTGCCTTGTTCTACAATAATCTGAGACAGATAGTAATTCACGATATCGGTTAGTGCAGCGGCAGAAAATTCAAAATCAGGCCGGCCTTTTTTTATTGTTTCCTGAAGCAGGATATCATTACCAAGCAACAATACCTGTAAAAACGGGAATAACATAGCGAGGGAGAACAAAGAGAAAACCACGGAAAGAATATTAAAAGTGATATTCAGAATTGCATAATTCCAGTATCCTTTTACATAGCGTAATACTCCAAAGAATTTTCTCATCGTTATTTTGAACTAATCCGGTGCAAATATACAGTTTGTAGCTGTTATTTTGTTAATTTTGATTTGCCGGAAACACATACGGTTACAAAATAATGTTAAATGGATTCAACACGTCAATTAAAGGTATCGCGATTAATACAAAAAGAGCTGGGAGAGATTTTTCAGAAGGAAGTAAAAGTATTGTTTGGTAATGCATTGATCACTGTTACACAGGTCAGAATAAGTCCTGATTTGAGTGTTGCTAAAGTTTATGTGAGCTTATTCAATGTTCCGGATAACAAAGCACTTTTAAAACAGATCCAGGAGCATACCAAGGAAATCCGTTTAAAATTATCGGCACGCATCAAGAAGCAGGTACGTATTATTCCCAATCTAGTATTTTTTCATGATGATTCACTGGATTATGCGATGCGTATAGATGAGCTTTTAAAGAAATAAAAACTACCGGTAATGAACGTCCCTTTTTTTATCGCTAAGCGTTACCTCATTTCCAAAAAATCACACAATGCCATCAATATCATTTCCGGCATTTCAGTAGGTGGTATTTGTATTGGTACAATGGCACTGGTCATTGTGCTTTCCGGTTTTAATGGCCTGTCAGCACTGGTACAATCCCTTTACAATTCTTTTGACCCTGATATTGAAATCACCATTAAACGCGGAAAAACATTTGAGATCGATCGGCCGGAACTTCAAAAAATAAGGCAGATGTCAGATATTGCTTATTTTACAGAGGTAATGGAAGGCAATGCCTTACTTAAATATAATGATAAACAGTCTATTGCCATTGTTAAAGGTGTAAGCAATGATTTTAAAAAGATGAGTGGTTTTGATACACTTGTGAGAGAAGGTGATTTCAATATTTCCAAAAGTAATATTATACTGGGGAAAGGACTTGCTTATATTTTACAGGCCGGTCCGAATAACCTGTTTACTCCCCTCTCCATTTATGCACCTAAACGCGGAAACACTACTTCTCTTAATCCGGAAGACGGGCTGAATGAGCTAAAATGCTATCCTGCCGGATTGTTTTCCATCAGTGATGAATTCGATAACCAATATGTGATTATGAATATTGATAAAGCAAGAACATTACTGGACTATAAAAAGGAAGTAACCTCCATCGAACTGGGATTGAAAAAAGGAAGTAATATCGAAAAAGTTCAGGCAGAAATCATACAATCACTGGGAGATTTATACACTGTTAAAAACCGTCATCAGCAAAATGAAATGCTTTATAAAACGCTGAAATCCGAAAAGCTATGGGTATTCATCATTCTTATTTTCATTCTGATTGTTGCTACCTTTAATGTCATTGGTTCTTTAACGATGCTGATCATCGAAAAGAAAAAAGATATTTCCATTTTAAGCAGTATGGGAGCAGATATGTTGTTGATCCGGAGAATATTTTTATTTGAAGGTCTACTGATCACCATTATTGGCGCTACTTCGGGTTTAGTATTGGGCCTGCTGATTTGCTGGATACAAATTCATTTTTCTGTTGTAAAATTTAGTGAAGGATATGTAGTAGACGCGTATCCCATGGAAATACAATACAATGATATACTCATTATTGTTGCAGCAGTTTTATTGATCGGTCTGTTTGCGGCCTGGTACCCGGTAAGAGTGTTTACCAAAAAACAATTGGTATTTTAGCTGGTCCGGTATTTTATTTGGGCAAATTTATTTTTTCCTTTTTCACCATAGAGCAAAAATCAGAATGGAGAGTGAGGTCGAGAATATATCGCTCACACTTTAGATCAAAATTCGAAATCTCTTCAGAGATCCCCGGATGTAGATACTTTATTGTATGATCCGTTTTTCCGGGTTAACAGCTTTTTTTTTCCTGTAAAGAAGTTTACGTAAGAATTTTTTCCGGGGCTTTTTGTAGGGGTAATGTCTGTTTTTAGGAATATTATTAAAGATCAAGGCAACGATCAATAAAATCATGACTCCAGAAAATACAGGAGAAAGGACATACAGATATCCTAATGCTTTAATTTTTTCAGATCCGATATTTGCGATTAATGCTGTTGCACCGCCTGGAGGATGAAGCGTTTTTGTGACTTGCATGCATACAATAGCTGTTGAGACAGCGAGTGCAGAGGATAACCATATTTCTCCGGGTATAAGCTTGTAAATGGTTACTCCAACGAGTGCGCTGATGATGTGTCCACCAACAAGGTTTCGTGGTTGAGCCAACGGACTGTTGGTAGCACCATAAACCAGCACAGCAGATGCACCAAAAGAACCAATTAAGAACAGATTGTCATTCAGTGTAAAATACCTGGAACTGATAAATCCAATAATCCCTATTCCGAAAAATCCTCCTAAAAATGTCCAGAAAATATCCGCTTTATCAATGATGGTTTCGCGGTAAATGACATAGCGTGCAATACGCATGTTACGTCGGATCTTATTTTTCATTCAATAAGCTTGAATCGTTATTAAAAAATTAAGTTGCCTTATATAACTTAGTAAATGCTATACAAGTTCCATGTTGGAATATTTATTCTGCACTTCCTGTAACGTCCTGATGATTTCATCATATGAATAGGTAGTGACCAGATTTAAGCGATAATCTTTAAAATGAGGCAATCCTTTGAAATAGTTCGTGTAGTGTCTGCGCATTTCAATGATTCCCAGCCGTTCATTTTTCCATCGTATTGAAAAATCCAGATGTTCCTTACAAACCTGAACACGATCCTGTATTGTAGGAGCAGCAAGGCGTTCGCCTGTTTTAAGGTAATGTTTGATTTCATTAAATATCCAGGGATATCCAATACTGGCCCTTCCGATCATGATGCCATCTACTTCATAGCGTTCTTTCATGATCTTTGCTTTTTCCGGAGAATCCACATCTCCGTTCCCAAAAACAGGAATGTGAATACGGGGATTTTTTCTTATTTCACCGATGAGTGTCCAGTCGGCCTCTCCTTTATACATTTGCGAGCGTGTTCGTCCATGAACCGTTAATGCCTGGATTCCGACATCCTGAAGCCGTTCAGCCACTTCTGCCACATTTTTTGTTTTATCATCCCAGCCCAGTCGTGTTTTAACAGTAACAGGACGATCGGCGATCTTAACAATTTCGGAAGTCATTTGCACCATTTTGGGAATATCCTGTAACAAGGCTGCACCGGCGCCTTTACAAGCTACTTGTTTTACCGGGCATCCATAATTAATATCGATCAGATCGGGTTTGGCAGCATTAGCGATTACACCGGCTTCTCTCATAGAATCAATATCAGATCCGAACAATTGAATACCGATCGGACGTTCATATTCAAAAATATCCAGTTTTTGAATACTTTTAGCAGCATCCCGAATCAGTCCCTCAGAGGAAATAAACTCGGTGTACATCAGATCCGCACCGTTTTTTTTGCATACTGCCCTAAAAGGAGGATCGCTTACATCTTCCATAGGAGCCAGTAACAACGGAAACTCTCCCAACACTATATTACCAATCTTAACCATTTATGACCGTCTGAAATAAGGTTAAAAAAAATAAAACCTGATTAACCCCTTATTTGTAATTTTACGCAAAATTACCAAAAATAAGGCAAGCTATGCAAAACATTGAAAAAGAAAGGAACTCGTGGTTAAAGTTGGTGGTCATTCTTTTTTTTATTTCCCTATTTGGAATCGCTTCTGCATTTTCAGGGGATGTAGAAATGAATTTAGATGATGCGGATACCATTTATACCATGAAAATAATGCAGGTAGCGGGTGTTATTGTGCTGTTCATTGTTCCTGCTCTTCTATTTGCCGTGTTATGGACGAGTTCCAAGATTCATTATCTGGGTATCACCGTTTTACCTGCTGCAAATACAACCCTTGTTGCGGCATTGGGAATGCTGATGGCACTGCCGCTCATCAACGCATTGGCGGAATTAAACCAGCACCTTCATTTACCTTCTTCTTTGCAACATCTGGAAACATGGATGAAGAAAAGTGAAGATACGGCTACAAAGCTTACTGAGGCCTTTTTACAAGGAACAGACACGAACACACTCCTGTTGAACCTGTTTGTAATCGCATTCATGGCGGCATTGAGTGAAGAGCTTTTTTTCCGGGGCATTGTTCAGAAAGTACTCATTGAATGCTTCAAAAATAAACATATAGGAGTATGGATCGGTGCAGCCATATTCAGTGCCTTCCATATGCAGTTTTTTGGTTTTATACCACGTTTGTTAATGGGTGCTTATCTGGGCTATTTATTTTTATGGACAGGATCCTTATGGCCGGGCATTGTTGCCCATTTTATGAATAATGGTCTGGCAGTATATGTTGGCTGGCTCATTAACCGGGGGACGATCGGAGACAATGCGGATAAAGTGGGTGAAAATGCACATGAATGGATTTACGTTGTGATAAGTGCAGCCATGGTGATTGCAAGTTTGGTAATGATCTACCGGTTTGAGAAAAAAAGGAATATGGAGCATATCGAATAAAAAAAGTTATGGCTACTAACACATCTGTTTAGTGACTATCGGGATGTTTGTACCAAAACTATTTTTTCAACTTTCTTAAACAGTGAAAATTAATGATATCCTTTTGATGCAGCTGACACACCGTATCTGCAAGATTTCTTTTGTGGCACAAACATCCCGATGATCCTTAAGTTTATAACAGATTTTATTTGATTCATTAGAATCCAAAACTCAATCCCAGATCCAAGCGTAAGTTACCATTCAATTCTTTTTCGGTTCCTCTGTCGTATATATCGATAAAACCCTGATAATAATTTACATCAGCAGTTAACCAGATCGCTCTTACCAAGCGGTAATGAAATCCAAGTGCTGCTGTAGCACCAAAGTCGAAAGACTTTGCTCCTGTACTATTGATCTGTTCTGTTAAGAAGCCGAAAGTTGGTCCTAACGAAATTTTTGGACGAAAATCATTTTCATATTTTCTAAAAAAGTAAACAGCTTTCAAAGGCACACGGATGTACCTTAATTCAGTAACAGAAGTAATTTTGTATACTTCATCTTCTATTTTACTTCCTTCTGCAGAATAACGCAGATCCAGCTCTACACCCCAATGAACACCCGGCGCATAAATCATTGAAATACCTGCATCCCAGGATGGTTGAAACTTTGCTCCTCTGTACGGACTTATAAATGAATGTCCAAAACCTCCCTGTGGTCCTATTGAAAATACAGATTGTTCAGCAGGTACCGGCGGTGCGATATTGTTATTATTCTGAGAAAAAGAAAATACAGAAGCAGTTAAACAACTTACCAGTACAATTATTTTTTTCATATCATTTTTTTTAAGTTTATAATAACGGATTTTAATTGAATGAACCACTCTAAGAATTGTACCTCGCTTTATAAGTATTGTATTTGAACGAGATACACAATAATTGCAGACATAAATATCCGGAATGATGTAGATAG
Source organism: uncultured Chitinophaga sp. (assembly GCA_964568515.1). Classification (GTDB taxonomy): domain Bacteria; phylum Bacteroidota; class Bacteroidia; order 2-12-FULL-35-15; family 2-12-FULL-35-15; genus 2-12-FULL-35-15. Next base: position 10,318 of record CAZMRM010000012.1, read on the forward strand.
GCTTTCCCAAAAGGGAGAACAGAGTGAACAATAAAAGAAAAACCCGGCGGGCCTGATCCACCGGGTTGTGTAAAATATGCAGCACTTTTTATTTTAAAGTGTAGGCCGTTATTTTATTTCCAAAAAAACGTGGTACATACAAAATGTTTTTTTCTACATCAAAATCGATATCCGCTGTGCTTAATTTTTCAGGCCGGCTATCCAGCAATTCATATTTACTACCGTCTGCTTTTACATAATAAATGATCCCATTCCATGCAGAGACAATAAAATCTTTATTCTTTGTTTGTTCCAGTCCATCCGTACTAGCGTCCATTCCCTCAGCTATTTTTGTTAGCTTTTGATTTTTGTCCGCTTTCCATAATGTACCTTTTGCTAAAAAATACAAATCTTCATCAACAGCTAATACACCATTTGCATTGGGCTGATCAGTAATATAGGTAGTCACTTTCCCCTCTATGATCCGGTGGATCTGTTCTTTTTTACTATCTGAAACATAAACAACACCTTTGTTATCAATGCTTACATCATTTAAAAATGCTGCGTCGGGAACAGCGATCCGTTGTATAATTTTAGCAGTAGGTATGTCAATGATCACCACTTCATCAATATTGGAAACATACAATGCATTTTTATAAATCGCCAATCCTTTTGGCGCGCTTAAACCTGTTACCCATTCGTTGTTTATATGCTTACCATCCAAATCACAGGTTCCGATGGAACCTTTTGAATCTTTTGCTGTTGGTTGTCCGTCGATATTTGAAAAATAGATGATCTTTTTTTCTTTGTCCAACAGTACGCTTTCAGGAACACGCAGTATGGTATCGGTTTCCCATAATTTTTCCAATTTTTTATTTTGTGCGATCAGAGCCGAGGATATAAATGTAAGGCCCACCAGTCCCATTTTAATGGTTGAATAATTCATGTGATTAAGTTTTAAGTTATTTTTTTTCTGCTATAATTTGCCAAAGTGTGTTGCTTGCATCATCCGATACCAGTATAGAACCATCTGGCAGTGTGGCAACACAAACAGGTCTGCCGTATACTTTTGATTTGGACTCGTCTGCTATAAACCCGGTCAAGAAATCTTCCGGTTCTCCATTCACTTTTCCATTTTTAAAAGGAATAAACAGTACTTTGTATCCTGATAAAACAGAGCGGTTCCAGGAGCCGTGCTGCGCCACGAATACACCATTTTTGTATCTTTCAGGAAATGCTTCTGCTTTATAAAATGCCAGTCCAAGTGATGCTGTATGTGCGCCTGTTGGCACATCCGGAGCAATTGTCTTTTTTACCAGATCAGGACGTTGACCTTTCATTCTCGGATCTTCATTCTGGCCATAATAAGCATAAGGCCAACCATAAAATCCTCCTTCTTTTACACTGGTGATGTAATCCGGAACAAGGTTGTCTCCCAATTCATCTCTTTCGTTTACTGCTGTCCATAAAGTTTTTGTACCTGGCGCAAAGTCCATTCCTACAGGATTACGCAAGCCAGAAGCAACAATCCTTTCTCCTTTTCCATCAGGATCCACTTCCAGAATATTTGCTCTTCTTACTTCCTTGTCCATTCCATTTTCTCCTACATTACTTCCTGACCCTACTGATATCAGTATTTTCTTTCCGTCTGCACTGGCAATGATGTTTCTTGTCCAATGATTATTATATCCTCCGGCAGGAAGATTCAGAATTTTTTCGCCGGCAGCTGTTATTGACTTTTGTCCTTGTTTATAAGGATACCGCCACAATGCATCTGTGTTGGCAACATAAAAATAATCGCCCATAATCAGCATTCCAAAGGGTTTATTGAGGTTACTCAGAAATTCACCGCGGAATTCATAAGTACCATCTTTGTTTTCATCTCTTATGAGTGTTACACGATCTGCGCTGATTCCTTTTGTCTGGGCTTCTGATATAAATATATCACCATTGGGTGCCACATAAATCCATCTTGGATTTTTGAATTGGCCGGCAAATTTTTTTACTATGAATCCTTTGGGAGCTATTGGTTTCTGGTCGTCTTTCCAGCCAATAACCTGACTAAAATTAGTAACAGAGGAAGTTGCATATGGCGGAGGTAACTTGATATTAAGATCTCCGGCCGTATCAATAAGCCCTATTGGCTTGCTTTGTTGGGTTTTAAGAATTGTATCTTTCCGTTGAGCGATTGATGCATTGCAAACAAAAGCAATTGCCAGGAGAGTCATTATAATTTTTTTGTTTTTTATCATGGGGAATGTTGGTATAAAATTTTGAATTATTTTTTACGGTACCAAATTAATATTTATTTCAATAACCATTTTTCATTTGTCTTTTTTTCTATAGACAATGGGGTACGAGATAAAAAATGTACCATAAATGAAGGATCAAAAAAAGGAAAAGAAAAGGACCATTTTTCAATGGCCCTTTTTTGGAATCTTTTCAATGTTAAAATCAGCAAACAAACTGATCTTAATTAACAGGTCACTAACAAACAAATTAACCTTTGAAAAAATTCACCTAACAGTATCAAAAAACTACATTTATTTTTTTTCATTTTCTGTTGCGGTCAATAATTTAACATTTCTTTCGAAAAAGGTAGTAAAAAAACAC
>CAZMRM010000012.1:12919-19356 GCA_964568515.1 uncultured Chitinophaga sp.
AAAAAACACCTGTAATGTTTGACAATTACAGGTGACTATTTTGTAGAATTTACCAAAATTACTTTTTCAACTTTCTTAATAGTGAATTTACTGGTAAGCTTATGATGCAGCCGTTTCTTCAAAATTTTCTGTTGCGGATCTCTTATCTTATCCTGGGTCTATCCTCTGTTCATGCTGGCGCTAAGGAGCGCCATAGCAACAACTACATTTAATAATCCCTTTTTCATTTTTACAATTTTTAATTAACCTCCATTAATGAAAAAACCGGCTTTAGAGAGCTGAAAATATCAATGTAAAAGAGTAGTCTATGGCGCTAAAACAAATATAGGTTAAGGCTAATCGAAAAATGTTAAGGATTTTATCGAATACTGGTATTATTTTAGCATTTTATGTTTAATTCCAGTATTTTTACGGTAAAATAATATCTATTGATTTTGTATACATGAAACCATTGTTATTTCGATTTGCATTTACAGATAAGGAACTTATGCGTTTTGAAGTGGATCATCTTCCTCATTTTTATGACAAACTCCACCTGCATCCGGAGTTGCAAATCACGCTGATCCTGAAAAGTGAAGGGACTTTTATTGCCGGAGATTATATCGGTAGTTTTAAAGCAGGAGACCTGTTCATCATTGGTTCCAATTTACCCCATATATTAAGGAATTCTGACAGGTATTTTATGAGTGAGAAAAATTTACAGGCAGAAAGTCTTGCTCTTTATTTAAACGAACAATCATTCCGGGAACATTTTCTAAACTACAAAGAAACGGAACCTTTAAAAAAATTTTTAGAAAGGGCCAAACATGGATTAAAAGTAGAAGGCGAGACAAAAAAACTACTGACAGCTATGATGTGGGACCTGCGATCGGCTAAAGGTATCGACAAATTTATCCTGCTTTTTGAAATTTTAAAGTTGCTTACAGAGAGTAAAACGATTAAAGTATTGAATAAACATTTAAACCGTGAAGTGTATACAGAAAAAGAAGGAAAGCGCATGATGGATGTTTTTCAATTTACATTTAAAGAAAGCCACCGTGCAATCTCTGTGGATGAAGTGGCAACCATTGCCAATATGAGTACTACTGCTTTTTGCAGATACTTTAAAACCCATACCCGCAAAACCTATATTGAATTTTTAAATGAAATACGCATCAATAACGCATGTATGCTGTTGCAAAAAGACGATGCTTCGGTAACCCAGGTTTGCTACCAGGTTGGATTCAACAATCTTTCTAATTTTAACAGGGCATTTAAGAAAATCATGAATAAAACGCCGATGGAATATAGAGAATTAAGAGAATAGCCATTCCTTTGATCTAATATTATCATACATGTGGTTGGGTCAAAGAAATAGTAGTGATGACCAGGATCAGAACAGATTATTCATTTTTCATTGTGTCCATTTTATGGATCAAAGCGCTAAAAATACGATAAGCGCTTTGATCTATAATCTTCATCTGTTACAGTGCTTTTGCCAGCCCGGGAATGTCAACCATTTCATTAACATCGGCTTCATAATCAACTCCTGGCACTTTGAATCCGAAAAGGTTATAAAAATCGGTCCGGTATCCTTCGAGATCACCGATTTTCGGAATGGTTTCCGTAGAAACCTGTTTCCATAATTCATTCACCTCTGCCTGTACATCAGGGCGTAATTCCCAATCATCAATTCGTATACGGCCATCGGCATCAACAGGAATATCTTTCCCTGTATAAAGTTTTTCTTTAAATAAACGTTGCATCTGTTCGATACAACCTTCATGAATGCCTTCACGTTTCATTATTTTGTATAAAAGCGATATGTATAATGGAATTACAGGAATAGCTGAACTGGCCTGTGTAACCAGCGCTTTATTAACGGATACATAAGCATCTCCATCAATATCTTTTAGTTTTTCCCTGATTTTGAAGGTTGTTTTTTCCAGGTCTTCTTTGGCAGCACCAATGGTTCCATTACGATATACAGCTTCTGTAACGGCAGGTCCTATATACGAATAAGCGACTGTCAATGCTTTGGACGCAAGCAGGTTCTCTTTTTTCAAAGCATCTATCCATTGCATCCAATCTTCACCTCCCATCACAGCAATAGTATTATTGATCTCTTCTTCTGTGCAGGGTTCTATGTGTATTTCCGAAACTTTACCTGTATGGAAATCAATGGTATTGTTTGTAAATGGTTTACCAATGGGCTTTAGTACAGAACGATACGTTACACCTGTATCGGGATGCACACGTACCGGTGAAGCCAGGCTGTAAATTACCAGATCAATTTGTCCAAGATCTGCTTTGATCAGTTGCAGTGTTTCCTTTTTGATTTCATGTGAAAATGCATCCCCATTTATACTTTTGGCATAAAGTCCTTGCCGATGTGCTTCTTCCTCGAATGCAGCAGTATTGTACCATCCGGGAGAGGCCGGTTTTCCGGGAGCAGGCGGTTTTTCGAAATAAACACCGATGGTTGCAGCTCCTGCTCCAAACGCACCGGTAATTCGTGATGCCAAACCAAAACCCGTGGAACTCCCAATAATTAATACCTTTTTAGGCCCCTTTATTTTACCTTTTGATTGAATATAATTAATCTGATTGATTACATTTTGTTCACAACCCTTTGGATGAGCAGTCAAACAAATAAAGCCTCTTACTTTTGGTTCAATAATCATGGTCTATTTATTTAAATGAATTTGTAAGAAAATTTTTGTGAAACAAATCTACTAATAAATGACTATCGCATGGGCATATTTCAACAGTATCATTGTTAATTATTTGTCTCAACAGCATTCAAAAATTTCATAACTTCACCAACATAATCTCTCTTCTATGACACCGACCACTCAGTCTACCACATCCACATCCAAAGGGCAGGAGCTCTTATCAAATGGCGGAGAAATGGGAGCATTGATCCGTTCTTTTGACTGGGAACCAACTCCTTTGGGAGGTATTGAAAACTGGCCTGTTAGTTTAATCACTACTGTTAATATAATTTTAAATGCACAATTTCCGATGGTACTCTGGTGGGGTGATCATCTTATTCAATTTTACAACAATGCATTCCGCCCTATTCTAGGGGTAGATGGAAAGCATCCGAAAGCGCTTGGACAAAGAGCTGCAGATTGCTGGCCGGAGACATGGGCGGTAGTCCGCCCATTGATTGACCAGGTTTTAAACGGGGAAGATTCGGTTTGGAATGAAAATGAATTAATTCCGATAAACCGAAACGGGAAATTAGAAGATGTATACTGGACATATAGTTACAGTGCTGTAAAAATAGAAGACGGCAGCATTGGAGGCATCTTGATTGTTTGTATGGAAACAACCGGGAAATTTTTGAATTTGAAGTTATTACAGGAAAGTGAAGATCAATTGCGGTTTGCAATTGAAGCAACAGAGTTGGGAACATTTGATTTCAATCCTCTTACTCATACATTTAAATCCAATAAACGTTTAAAAGAATGGTTCGGATTACCTGCAAATGCAGAAGTGGATATTTCTTATTTTTTGAATGCGGTTGCTGAACAGGATAAACAACGGGTTATGGATGCCATGCAAACAGCCTTACAATATACTTATGGCGGTTTTTATAATATCGAATACCATATCATTCATCCGGTTAGTAAACAAGAACGCATTGTAAAGGTCAAAGGCAGAGCATGGTTCAATGATGAAAAAATCGCTTATCGTTTTAATGGAACCGTACAGGATATTACGGAGCAGATTGCTGCTACCAATAAGATGCTGGAGACAGAAAATTTTTTAAGAACCACTGCGGAACGTTTACAACTTGCATTGGAAGCCGGAAGACTTGGCTCCTATGAATTGAACCTGGAGACAGGCGAAATTCTTTGTAACCAACAATGCAAAATAAATTACGGAACCCCTGAGAATGAACTATTATCTATGGAGAAACTGGCACTTATCATTTTGCCGGAAGACAGAGAAATGGTTCAGCAAAAACGGGAGGAAGCAATAGCCAAACATGAGTTGTACAATATTGAATACAGAATTCAAACTGCCATCGGAGATGTACGCTGGGTAAAGGTTTTTGGTAAAACAATTTATGATGAGCTGGATCGTCCCATAAAAATAGTTGGTGTAACCCAGGATATTTCAGAACAAAAGTTTTTAACAGAAGAATGGGGCAAACAGAAAAAGAGCAAAGGCACAGAAGCAATAAAAGATGATGAGATCCTTGAACATGCTCCTGCTGTTATCACTCCTGATTTAAAAGAACCTGCACACGAAATAGAAGTATATACAGCAAAATTAAAGGAAGAGCTTGCAGCCACACTTTCAAAAAAAGGAATTAATTATCTGGAACAACTTGAAAAAGCAACCGGGAAAATTTTTTCAATCATTGACAGCTTGTTCAACTATTCTTCTTTTACAGGTCATGAACCTCTTTCTGACCGCATCGACCTTAATGAAGTTATTGACACCATTGAATCGGATATTGGTGTATTGATTCAACAAAAAGAGGGTGTACTTGAGAAACATAAATTACCTGTTATTCAGGGATCCAATGTTTTGGTATATCAACTTTTTTATAATTTACTTTCCAATTCTTTTAAATTTTCAAAGAAGGAGCTAAAGGCAGTCGTTTCCATCTCTTCTTCGATTGTTAAAAGAGACGAACTTGAGTTTGTTAAAATAACAGTTAAAGATAATGGCATTGGTTTCGCAAAAAAATATATTCCAAAATTGTTCACCGCATTTTCTAAACTACCAACCAAGGAAAAATATGAAGGTTCGGGCTTAGGCTTAGCCCTGTGTAAAAAAATTGTAGAGCGCCACGGAGGAAGTATAATTGCAGACGGAAAAGAAAATGAAGGCGCTGTGTTTACAGTATTATTACCGCTAAAACAATTTTAAACATATTACTATTATTCCGGAAATGAGAAAATTCTTATTGTTGATCGATGATGACACTGATGATACGGACCTATTCCGTGAAGCATTGGAAGAAGTGGACGCATCCATGCAATTGCACTGTTCCGAGAATGGTGAGGAAGCATTGTTCTTATTAAAGGAAACTGATAAACCGGAAATTATTTTTTTGGATATCAACATGCCACGGATGAATGGATGGGAGTGCTTGAAAAGATTAAAAAGTAACGATACTTATAAAGATATCCCTGTCATTATGTATTCTACTTCCTCTCATCAGCATGAAATCAATAGGGCCATAAATATGGGTGCACTTAGCTTTATTACAAAACCACACAGTTACGGAGAATTAATAAATATGTTAAAAGGAGTGATCGCTAAACTGAAAACGGATACGCTTCAATCATTACAGATAAAACCAACAAACATCTAGTGTATCATCTTTCGGATACAGGAGTTTTTCATGGCGCTTACTTCAATACCAGGAAAACAAAATTCTTCTTCAATTACTTTCATAGCATTCTATCTACTACCGTTTCCTTCATAAACCCTTTATTACATATTTTGAAATTACTACAAAATATAGTATATTGGCACCATAATTTATAGCAATGAGTAAACTAGCAAAAAATATTAAGGTATTACGTGATCTGAAAAGAATATCCCAGGAACAACTGGCTGAAGATCTAAAGATTAACCGTTCCCGTTTGGGCGCTTATGAGGAAGGGCGAAATGAACCTCCCATTGAGCTATTGATTGCCATATCGCGGTACTTTCAGATTTCCATTGATGCATTGATTTGTGGTGATTTGTCTCAAACAGATCCGGAAGCCTTGATGAAAATCGGCAAAAACCGTATTTTATTTCCTGTACTGGTAGACCGGGAAAACAATGATATTATTGAAGTGGTACCGGTAAAAGCATCTGCCGGTTATTTAACAGGTTATTCTGATCCGCAGTTTATACAGGAACTGCCCATTATGAATCTGCCCTTTAAAATACTGGGAAAACACAGAGCCTTTGGTATAAAAGGAGATTCTATGCCACCATTAAAAGAAGGTGCTATCCTGGTTGGAAAATATGTGGAATCGTTGAATGAGGTGAAAGAAGGGCAAACCTATATTGTGCTTACAAAAAATGACGGATTGGTGTATAAGCGTTTGTATCGTGAAAAGAAAAGACCCAACCCGGCTTTTATTTTTCATTCCGATAACGCAGCTTATCAGCCTTATACGGTTGCCAGCTCGGAGATCCTGGAAATCTGGAGCTTTGTATGCAGTTTAAATATAGGTGAGTTTAAACCTCAGGACCTGAATATTGATAATGTGATCCGTTTTTTACAATCGTACAGGGTAGAGATGGGAAGAACCGAATAATCTTTTCTTGCGGAACAATTATTCATTTTTATTGGCTTTTAATGAATAGTAAGCAAATTCCGGATCTTATAGCCCTGATTGCAGCGAAAAGCCTGCCTTTACCAAACGTGACAAAAGCAGACGATTTGAACAAGCAGCACGCTTTACCAAAAGCGCTGCCGCAACAGCAGCGCTTTT
>CAZMRM010000012.1:19366-20819 GCA_964568515.1 uncultured Chitinophaga sp.
GCTGTTGCGGCAGCTTGAAGCGGAAAGCAGGAACCTGGGAAATAAAGAGCACAATAATCCCGCTCCTGAATTTATTTTTTAATACAAAAACGTATAGGTTATTGTATATTTTATTTCAATAAAAAAGCATTAAATTTAAAACACAAACAGTAACAGAAAGGTGAAGTATTGATGTTTGCAATTATTGACATAGAAACGTGCGGAGGAAAGTTTGAATACAAAAAAGGACGCATTACCGAAATTTGTATCGTTTTGCACGATGGGCTTTCTGTTACTGAAATATTTTCCACTCTTATTAATCCCGAATGTTTTATTTCGCCCTTTTATACCAGCATAACCGGGATCACCAATGAAATGGTAGCGGATGCACCTAAGTTTCATGAAGTAGCAAAAAAAATAATAGACCTTACAACCGGCCGTATTTTTATAGCACACAATGTTGGCTTTGATTATGGTTTTATAAAAGAAGAATTTGCTTCGTTGGGATACAAATTCCGGCGTGAAATATTGTGTACTGTTCGCCTGAGCAGAAAATTATTACCTGGAAAATTTTCCTATAGCCTGGAAAAACTTTGCAGTTCCTTAGGTATCGAAAATGAAGCACGACACAGAGCAAAAGGTGATGCTATGGCAACAGCCAAACTGTTTGACATTTTATTACAGTTAAAAAATACACATCCTCAATATAAAAATAAAGGGGTGGATGAGCTGATGACCAGGCGAATTGATAAAATCAAACAATATATTTTAAATAAATTGCCCGAAGAATGCGGTGTTTACTATTTCCTGGATAGAGAAGGAAACATTATTTACATTGGTAAAAGCACCAATATGTATAACCGTGCCATGAGTCATTTCAACAGCAAAGAAAATAAAGGAAAAAAAATGCTGAACGACTTGTACAATGTGGATTTTGTTTGCACCGGCAGCGAACTCATTGCATTGCTTTTGGAATCGGAAGAAATAAAAAAGCACAAACCGGTATACAACAGGGTACGAAAGTCGCACGAGTTTACACATTGTATTGACTGGTTCAGGGATGATAAAGGAATTGTTAATTTTAAAATTGTAGAGTTTGAGAATTCATCGTCTGCGTTGTTGTCTTTTAATTCTTATCAAAGTGCAAGAGAACGGCTGGAGACATGGATCGATGATCATACGCTTTGTTTGCGTTATTGCAACTTAACCGGTGGAGAGTCGGTCTGTTTTAATCATCATATAAAAAAGTGCAATGGCATTTGCTCACAACAGGAAGAAACAGCATTGTATAATCAACGTACACATGCTATTTTAGAACGTTACATTTATATCCATTCTGATTTTGTATTGATTGACAGGGGAAAAACACAGGAAGAAAAATCGGTCATCCTTGTTGAAAATAGTTGTTTTTCGGGTTACGGATATCTTGGTGAATTTGATCAGATCAACACTACCGAAGATTTTAAAAATCTGG
>CAZMRM010000013.1:0-20657 GCA_964568515.1 uncultured Chitinophaga sp.
GCACCCCCGTTTCCTGGAGCCTTCACAACAGTTTTTGCTTACGAAAATCACCTCTTTAGCCGTCGCTGACGTAATGGCAGAGATCCTGGCTTCCACCGGCAAATTCCATAAAATAAACATCAAATGGCCAAATGATATTTATGTTAATGATAAAAAAATAGCGGGTATCCTTATCGAAAATTACCTCCGTGAAAATACGATACAACATGCCATTATCGGGGTTGGGATCAATGTGAACCAGGATGGCTTTCAAACCGCTCCACAGGCTATTTCATTGATAGAGCTGACACATAAAACCATGGATCTGATGCAGTGTATGGAGTTGTTCTGTGCGAATTTTGAAGCCCGCTATCTCCAGCTAAAGGCCGGGAAACTGGATAAACAGGATAATGATTACCTGAACTACCTGTATCGTTTGAATGAATGGAATACTTATCATACCGGAAACCATCAGCCATTTGAAGGAAATATCAAAGGTGTTTCAAAAACAGGAAAACTTCAGGTGGAGGTTATCTCCGGAGAAGTAAAGGAGTTTGATTTGAAGGAGATCGTGTTTTCATGATTTTCCTTCTTTAAGAGGGAAGGAAAGCACTGTCTATTTGATGTCTTTCATCCGTTGAGCCAGCATATTGAAAAAATTGGTCAATGGTTTTACCACCATCATTTTCAACATGGGATTCAGGTCGGATTCGAATAACAACTGACCGCTACAGGCAGTTGCTTCTTTCTCTGTCAGTAGAACAAACAGTTTGAACTCAAAAGGTACCTTGCCATTCGACCCAATGGTAATTTTAGTAAATGGCGTTTTTTCCAGAATTTTCATCCCTATCGTTGCCATTCCATTAATGGTAAAGGTACATTCATCAGGGGTTGATTGCCAGTTGGTCACCTGTTCGGGCATTAATTTTTGAAAGTTATTGAAATTGCTTAAATAGTCAAAAATTGTTGCCGCACTATTGTCGATCTGAACAATATCACTTTCTATTTTGGTCACTGACATGGGAATAGGATTAGATGTAAAAATGCGGTTAAGATCACTTATTGTTCCACTCTCCGGGATTTTCAGCCCATTTTTTCAGCGATTGTAAATCCTTATCGGTGATGTAATTGGATTGTAAAGCCTGCTTGATAAGGGTGGAATAGTTGCTTAACGTAACCAGCCGGCAATTTGCCTTTTGAAAATTTTCAGTAGCCGTAGGAAAGCCATAAGTAAAGATGGCCACCATGCCTTTTACTTCACAACCGGCTCCACGCAACGCTTCTACAGCTTTTAAGCTGCTGCCTCCGGTAGAAACAAGGTCTTCGATAACTACTACCGATTGTCCCTTTTCCACAATTCCTTCTATCATATTGGTTAACCCATGTTTCTTCGCTTCTGAGCGTATATAAACAAACGGTAATCCCATTTCCTGTGCTACTAAAGCACCTTGAGCAATACCTCCTGTTGCAACCCCTGCAATTACATCGGGTTTACCAAATTCTCTAAGTATGGCATCAACAAATTCCTGCCGGATATAGGTTCTTACCTTCGGATAGGAAAGTGTGATGCGGTTATCACAATAGATCGGTGATTTCCATCCGGATGCCCATGTAAAAGGTGACTCAGGTTGTAATTTAATTGCTTTAATTTGTAAAAGAAATTCAGCGATATTTAATGCTGCGTCTTCATTTATTTCCATGTCGCAAATATATTAAAACTATAATCTCAAATGATAAAAATATTTTTTCCGGAAAAAATTATATACCTCATTAAAGACAGAAAAAAATTTACTGAGAAAAAAACAGCTGTTTTACAAGTAATTGACTCCTCTGCCGACATGAGCAAAACCTATGAAGAGTTCATCAATAAAAAAAATATCAAAGAAATTTATTTTTTTAATGAAGATGAAGAACAGCTCTTTGCCTACTTTTCCAAGCTTTTTAAGGTCATTGATGCTGCCGGCGGCCTTGTAAAAAACAAAAAGAATGAATGGCTGTTCATTTTCCGACACAATAAATGGGACCTGCCAAAAGGAAAACTCGAAAAAAATGAAGCGATAGCAGATGCAGCCATCCGTGAGGTAGAAGAGGAATGTGGCATAAAAGGCTTGAGCATTGTAAAGCAATTACCGGCAACCTATCATACGTATTATATGGATAGCAAAACCGTTTTAAAACGCACCTACTGGTTTGAAATGATATGTACGGACCAGTCGCCACTCGTACCACAGCTGGAAGAGGGAATTACTGATGTCCAGTGGTTGTCAAAGGATAATCTGAAAAAAGTATGGGACAATACATTTGATTCGGTAAAAGAAGTGATCAGCCTGATCCCGTAAAACCTGCCGGTTTTAATTATTTTTTTTGCTGCCGATATTGTGTCGTTTTGCTTTTGGTTTAACGATATCGTAAAAGGTACGCTCTATATCCGCATTGGGAGCTTCGGCAGGAACCTGAATAAATCTTCCTTCCGGATTGATCAAAAAATAACTGGGAAGCATTTTGATTTCATAGTTTCTTTTTAAACTGCCATTGCTGTTATCGTATAAAAATACCCAGTCATACTGTGGATTCTTTGCACAAAAATTTTTCAATTCAGCATTTGTTTTATCGGTTGTAATGCTTACAAAGATGATGCGCTCTCCATACACCTTTTTTAAGGCAGGCAATACTTTCATCTGTTGCAGGCACTCACTGCAATTGTGATCAAAAAAAGTCAGGTACACATATTTTTGTGCCCTCAGTTCATCGAGACTGGCTGTATGACCTGTTTTATCAGGTAAACTAAAAGAGGGTGCCATGGCTCCCGGTTTTAATTTTGAAAATGAATTTAAGATATTGCTGGCAATTTGCCGGTGTTCGGGTAATTTACTTTCTTCCATGATCTGCTGCAGAACCGGAACAATGCTGCTTCTTTTGAAGGTTCCATCGTAATAGCTTTCATGCATTCCTTTTAATAATACCAGTTCGCGGAGTGTATCATTTTTCAGAAAGGCATCCCGTTGCAAAACACTCATGGCACCTGCATAGCTTCCCCTGTCATTGATCTGAAAAAGTAAAGGATCTCCTTCTTTTGTCAATGAAAAAGTTTGCAGCTTTTGCTTGAAAAATGTATTGAAAAAATTCATGTATTCCACATTCGTATATTGGATGGGTCTTTTTTCGAGATAGGTTGCAAATAATTTTTTTTTATTTCCCTTTATTTTTTCTTCCAGGGAGGCAATGGCATATTCAACATAGGTATTGAGGTAAGGGTTTTTAACATCCTTGTAATACTCTTGTATGACCAGCTTAAAGGAGTCGATAGCAGGTTTAGCGGTACGAGCAACAAAAGAAGGATAATAAAAGGAGAAAAAATCATCAAAGCGTTTATCGAAATCCATTGTAAGTGCATTGATCTCAGTTTTACTTTTTAGTTTGATGGAAAGCTGCACATCATGTTCCAGATTGGGATTCTGATAAGTAGTTGAATCGGGAGGATACATCAGCACTTCATAAGTGGCATCCGGTTCAATATACATGGAAGCAATGTGCTTCTCTATTTTTAAGGTGACATATTGAATTGCTTTCGCAGAAAGTTCCAGTAAAAAATTTCCGGCCGAATCAATGCCGGAATATGTCAGTTGACGCTGGGTATTGGAAATATAGTCATTTGTGGTCCAGACGCTGATTTCCTGGTAGGCATAGGCGGGTGCGCTTCCTTTTATTTTTACATCCTGTGCAAGACAGCACAACGAAAAACTCATTAACAATGCAACAAAATACCTGCTCAATTTCATTTGTTCTGCTTATATGTTCAGGTTAATTCCTTTGGGGACAAAGCGGGTGGCATCCCCTCCATTACGGATTATATCACGCACGATTGTTGAATTTATTGCAGAGAGCTCTGGTATGGGTAAAATAAAAACAGTTTCCACTTCAGGCACCATCATTTTATTGTTCTGTGCAATGGCTTTTTCAAACTCAAAATCGGCAGAGGTGCGAAGTCCTCTCACAATAAAATTAGCCCCCATTTTTTTACAATACTCTACTGTCAGTCCCGTGTATGTATCTACACGTACCTTCGGCTGATTGGCAAAAACCTGTTGTACCCATTTTTTACGCTGTTCCAGCTCAAAGTAATTTTGTTTGCTGCTATTTTTCCCGATGGCAACAATGATCTCATCAAACAAAGGGAGAACTCTTTTCAGGATATCTTCGTGTCCTATGGTTATCGGATCAAAGGAACCCGGAAAAATGGCAATGCGTTTTTGCATGATTAACAGATAAGAAAGTGATGGACGAATTTACAAATAATAAATGGCAGAAATAAATCCATGCACACTTTCTTCTTTCGTAAGATCAGACAGAAGCAGGGGAGTCATTCACAAAGATGGAAAAATTAGCATGGCCATAGGTTCTTTTTTCTTTAAAATTTGGCAATGCAGATAAATCAGTAGCAGGACCATGCTCCACAATCAACCATCCATCCGGTTTTAGTAATTTTTTTTCAAAAACAAGTTCAGGAAGTAAGGGTATATTTTCCAGGTCGTATGGTGGATCTGCGAAAATAATATGATAGGTGCCGGCTGTTTTTTTCAATAAACCGAACACATCTGTTTTTATTACTTTGATCTGGGACATCTTGAAAAGGTCTGCTGTTTTTTTTACAAAAGCACAGCAATTAAAATTACTGTCAACAGCAATAATTTCATCACAACCACGGGAAGCAAACTCATAGCTCATGTTGCCGGTTCCGCAAAAAAGGTCCAGTACCTTTAATCCATCCAGTTCAAAATGATTGTGCAGAATATTGAAAAGTCCTTCTTTGGCAAAATCGGTGGTTGGCCGCACCGGCAGGTTTTGTGGAGCATGAATGACACGTCCACGGTGTGTTCCGCTAATGATACGCATCAGACCGAATAGAAATTAAACAACGTAAAATAAGAATGCTTGGGAAGGGCTTGTAGCTGATAACTAAAATCGGCCTGATCGCCACGCTCACCAAATTGGATCTGACGGATGTATTTTTGGGTGATAAGATGTATTGCTGAATTTTTTTCCACTTCACCAATCAACTGCAAATCAGTTTTTTCAGGATTCAGGTGCAACTGTTCAAATACGAACAATACATAGTATATAAAATCTTCAGGCGAATGATGATCAAAGGTATTATAAAAAAGAAGATGCTTTCCTTCCAGCACCACCATTTGAAAATGAGAATCCTGAAGATGAACGATGACCTTTTTTGCCTGATTTTTATGCTGACGCAGCAGCACTTCAATGAGGATACTGGAAAAATGATGATAACGGATATCGCTGAATGCATAATCCAGCTTTCCTTTTAAACAAAGGGGTAATGCAAAAATATTCTTTGCATCGAGTACTTTCAGATCATCTGTAAGAATAAATTCGTCACCTTCCAGCAGGGTGTTGAATTTTAAATAATCCTTTTTGCTGCTTTCTTCAAAAACTGCTTTTGGAACAAGGGTAGAAAGATTATTGACGATCAGGCAATCGGCCCGGTTGTATCCGGGCTGGATCAGTTTGCTTTGTTTCATCAACTCGTCCATCAAGGAGCAAACATCTTCAAACCGGTAAACATGCTGAAACGTGTAACGTTCGAAAGCAATGAATTTATTGCTTGCTTTTTCATTGACACAGATGTGTACCCCGTTGATACCGATCTGAAGCACAAGTTTATAATCACCTGTACGGGTAGTATCATAGGCTTCGTCAATTAACGAATCAGCGCGTATCAGTTTATAGTGTACCGCATTTGTCATTCGCACAAAGATATATTTTTTATTCATATCCTTTATTTACCTTTACAGGAATGAATCAGAGCGAATTTTACAAACTTCTGTTACAGCAGTTTCCCTTTGAAACAACAAGCGGACAGCAAACGTTGCTGGGAAAGTTGTCAGGATTTATTTTGGGAAAGGATTCAGATCATATATTCATCATCAAAGGTTACGCCGGCACCGGAAAAACAACCATTGTACGCTCCCTGGTTCAGAGTTTACCGGCGCTGAATGGAAAGACAGTGCTGTTGGCACCTACCGGGAGAGCAGCAAAAGTATTGTCAGGTTACACCGGTAAACAGGCGTATACTGTGCATAAAAAAATCTATCATCGCAAACCGGTTGTTGACGGTGGATTTGCTTTTACACTCCAGCAGAATTTACATACTAATACCGTATTCATTGTGGATGAAGCTTCGATGATCTCCGGCTCCGGCGGATGGAGTGCCGGCAGTTTGCTGGATGATCTGGTCAGTTATGTTTTTAACGGAATCAATTGTAAGCTCATTCTCATTGGTGATACAGCCCAGTTACCACCTGTTGGACTGGATATTAGTCCTGCATTGGATCAGGAATTCATGAAAGCAACCTATTATTTTCAGACAGGTAGTTTTGAATTAACAGAAGTGGTACGTCAAACAAAAGATTCGGGTATCCTAACGAATGCTACTGCTATCCGCAATCAAATCAAAAAAAATAAAAATAACAAACCTCACTTTGATACCGTTGGTTTTAAAGACATCATCCGGCTGGATGGCAGTGAACTGGAAGAGGCACTGAACAATGCTTATGATAACTATGGAGCAGAGGATGCCATGGTCATCTGCCGGTCGAACAAACGAGCGAATATTTTTAATCAGCAAATACGGGCACGTATCCGATGGCAGGAAAATGAATTGTCATCAGGTGATTACCTGATGGTGGTTAAAAATAATTATTTCTGGTTACAAGAAGGAGCCAGGGCGGGTTTCATCGCCAACGGCGATATTATTAAATTGACCCGGGTAGGTACTATACAGGAGATGCATGGATTCCGGTTTGCCGATGTCCGTATGCGAATGATTGATTATCCGGACGAACCGGAACTGGAAACACGCTTGTTGCTCGACACGATCATGAGTGAAGCTCCCGCATTAACGCAGGAAGATAACAAACGTTTATACGAATCAGTACAACAAGATTATTCTGATATTGCCGATCGCAGAATGCGACTCAAAAAAGTAAAAGAAGACCCGTTTTTCAATGCCCTACAGGTAAAGTTTGCCTACGCCATTACCTGTCACAAGGCACAGGGAGGACAATGGCCCTGTGTATTTGTAGAGCAGGGATATTTAACAGATGAGATGATCAATACCGAATATTTACGATGGTTATATACGGCGGTTTCCCGCGCAACGGAAAAACTTTACCTGGTAAATTTTAATAAAGAGTTTTATAAGTGACCAGTATAAGTGACCGGAAAGATTGCTAAAATAGAGCGTTCCTGTTCTTATTTCTGTGGTGTTTTTTTGTAACCTAAATTATATTGAAAATCATCGGCTTCCACCAAATTTCCGGAAGCATTCTTTACCTGTATGTTTTCGAAATATAGGATCGTATTGGGTTCTGTTCTGTCAATCAGGTCGAGCATGGCTTTATTCAAACGGGAACCCAGTGCCTGTTCCGAGTAGCTGATCCCTTTAATGGTTACATATAATTGAAAAGCAACTATTCTGTTTTCTACAACACTGCCGGAAGTATCAATGCTTAAGAGCTGAGCATTGCTGTCGTCAAAAATAATCCTGGGCAGACTGTTTTTTTTTGTGGCGGAGGATGACTCTTTTTTTTCAGTTACTGTTTGCGCTGTACAAACAGTAACTGAAAAAAAGAAAATCATCAATACATACAATTGTCTATTTTTTATTTGAATCATTTATGTGCCGAAGCTTAAAATTTGACAGATAAGCCAAGAGAAAGCACTTCTTTAAACTGTACGCGTGGCCCTGTTCCAATCACAGTAGTACCATTTTCTACGCGTTCAACAGGAATTGGAATATCATTATCATAAATAAGTTGTGTGGCCAGATTGGCCGACAGAAACTTATTGATCTTCATATTGAATAGAACCTCCCAGTTGATATCAATGTTTTGTGGCCGGTCGATATAATTGCTGAACAGCTCCAGCTTTGTAGCGAGGTTCACATTTTTAAAGATGTCTTTTTTGTATACCGCACGGAGGTATCCGCCCAGTTCATAACGTATCATTTTACCTTCTTTGATCAATACGCCTGCTGTATCGTATTCCGCACCTTCCACGCCATAAGAGCCGAGGTTTGCTAATCGTTGGTCATTCACAATGGTCGATTTTAAAGTTGCCGGAGAAACAAATAAAGTAAAACTTCCATCATCTGTTTTGTAATCCAGACCCAGTGCAACCAGCAAATAAGCAGGAGCAGCAAAACGGGAGATGACTATTGAATCATCCGGAAAATTATATCCTGGTGCAAATTGTGTTTTTAAATTCATTAAGGCACTGTAATACCAGTGTTTGGCAAAAGCAGAACGGCCGTATTTGGATGTGAAATCAATTTTATCTTCGTTTTTTCTGATTGCTGTATGGCCGCTTTGTATCATACCATAAGCAAGGTTCAACACATTATCCCAGGTGTTTTCTCCTTTTTTATAGTTACAGAATAAATTGCTGTAAGCGGTGAGTGACAACGCGTTCTCTCCTCCGGCTGCCCAGTTGGTGAAGCTTGATTGAGAAAAATTAAGACCGGCATCTCCTCCTTTTACCCAGTTTTTTGTACTGTCTCTGTCCTGAGCTTGTGCTGCCGATCCAACGACGATGAGCGCAGCAAGTAACATTTTTTTCATAAAATTATTTTTGTTTTAATAGATCACGTATTTGAGTTAATAGTTCTTCTTGTGTAGGACCTGCGGGTGGAGCTGGTGCAGCAGCTTCCTCTTTTCTTTTGGTGGCATTGATTGCTTTAATAATTCCAAATAAGGCCAAAGCTACCAACAGGAAGGAAATGACATGCGACAGAAAGTTACCGTATTTAATAGCTGTTCCCGGTATAACAAGTTGGCTAAGATCTGCCAAATGCGCCGCTTTTAAGGCAGGTGTTAAAATAGCCGGAGTGATGATATCGTCTACCAGCGACTTTACAATGTCTCCAAATGCAGCTCCGATTACTACACCGACTGCAAGATCAACGACATTGCCTTTTAAGGCAAAATCTTTAAATTCTTTTATAAATCCCATTTGTTGTTTTTTTAGTGTTTAGTGAATAGTTCTTTTTGAGATATGGTTAAAATCGTCGCAAATGTAATCTTTTTCAAAATATTGTTTAAAAAGGAAGAGCCATTTTTTGATGGCTCTTCGTATTATTTGGGTAAAAAAATCTACTGTTTTTTAAGTTTTGTTTTCAGGTTTTTATCTAACTCTGCAAGGAACTCTTCCGTGTATAAATAATGTTCACCATGTTTTACTTTATTGCCATGGATGCATACGGCCAGGTCTTTTGTCATTTTACCAGACTCCACTGTTTCAACACACACTTGTTCCAGCGCCTGGCAGAAATTAACCAGTTCCTGGTTATTATCCAGTTTACCACGGAATTCCAATCCGCGTGTCCAGGCAAAAATCGAAGCAATTGGATTAGTCGAAGTAGGTTTTCCAGCCTGATGATCACGGTAATGGCGTGTAACGGTACCATGTGCTGCTTCCGCTTCCATTGTTTTTCCATCCGGTGTTACCAATACGGAAGTCATTAGACCCAAAGAACCAAATCCTTGTGCAACGGTATCTGACTGAACATCTCCATCGTAATTTTTACAAGCCCAGACAAAATTTCCATTCCATTTCAATGCAGAAGCCACCATATCATCGATTAAACGATGCTCATATACGATTCCCGCAGCTTCAAATTTTGCTTTGAATTCCTTCTGATAAATCTCTTCGAAAATATCTTTGAAACGTCCGTCATATTTTTTCAGGATGGTATTTTTAGTGGAAAGATACAGGGGCCATTTCTTTTGCAATGCTGTATTAAAGCAGGAATATGCAAATCCACGGATTGATTCATCGGTATTGTACATGGCCAATGCAACACCATCTCCTTTAAAATTAAATACCTCAAAAGATTGTGGAGTACCACCATCCTCAGGTGTAAAAGTAACGGTTAATTTTCCTTTTCCTTTTGTTACAAAATCCGTTGCACGGTACTGGTCACCAAAAGCATGACGACCGATACAGATAGGAGCGGTCCAGTTCGGAACAAGACGTGGTACATTTTTACAAACAATAGGTTCACGAAATACAGTTCCGTCCAGGATATTACGGATGGTTCCGTTGGGTGATTTCCACATTTGTTTTAATTTGAATTCTTTTACACGTTCTTCATCAGGAGTGATGGTTGCGCATTTAATACCAACACTGTATTTTTTTATAGCTTCAGCAGCATCTACTGTCACCTGATCGTTTGTTGCATCACGGTGTTCAACACCAAGGTCATAATACTTGATGTCTAACTCAAGATAAGGTAAAATCAGTTTATCTTTTATGAATTTCCAGATGATGCGCGTCATTTCATCGCCATCCAATTCAACTACCGGGTTTGCTACTTTAATTTTGCTCATAATACTATTTTATTTGGGTGATTAATTTGGGATACAAATATACTATTTTGATTGAATCCGGATTACATAAATTTTTTGGATGGAGTGGATATGGTTGCGAATGCATAAGTGCCGGCCCTCCGTGCAGGGCTTAATTTGCACCTTTCAAGGCGAAGGTGCATGACAGGTGATCTAGTATTGTGCTACAGGGCTTAGGAACAGATCGGTATGGAAATTATATTTTTCACCTGTTTCCACAATAATGGCTCTTACAAGGATGTCAACTTTTCGTTTGATGGCAATGTATTTACTGATGGGCTGAAAATTTTCCACTTCCGAAATCTGTACTTCGATGTTGACATTCTCGATCCGTTTTTCAAATTCGGTAATACCGGCGAATAAGGATTGCCGTAGTTTTTCTTCCCATACCCGCTGACTCATCACCAGTTCAAAATCCATATCCCATATTTTACATCCAAACTTTTCGTTATAGCGATGTTCCCCATGAGAACTCGTAATGATCAGTTGTATATTCTGTGAAATGGATTCACCCAGATCGCACCTGGTCAGGTCACGATTTTCAAAAATACGTGACAGCGCCAATGGATATTTATAAAACGGGGAACTCATGATGTGTCTTATTTGGTTAAAAGTAGTTATTCTGATCTGAAAACTAAAAACTTTTTAACATATTTGTAGCACACAATGTAATCGCCTGGTAAATGAACAATTACACAAGTAAGGAAGAGTTGAAAAACCGTATGTTTAGGCATATTTCAGCCATATGGGATGTTAAGAACACGGAAACACTGGATCCGCTTGTGAAAATATTAATTGAGTCGCTTGCCGGTGAATTACAAAAAACTCACAATGAAATCAATACGTTCGAAAGCCGTATCCTTGAAAAAATAGCAATGATGATGACGCCGGGTGTTTTATCAGCGCCCTACTGTGCACATGCCATTGCTTTTGCAAAACCGGTTGAAGCTATTCAAACCATTACGCCTGCCACTCAGTTTCTGTATATAAAAAAAGCTTCTTCATTAAAGGAAAAAAATCAGGAACTTTTTTTTACCCCTGTAAACAGTGTTCAACTTTTTGATGTTCAGCTTTCTTTAATTGTTACAGCCAATACCGTATTCTCTGTTGATGCAAATTTGCAGAAAACAATTTTAATGAACGGTAGAAATAATACCGGAAGAAAAAATGATATCTGGCTGGGCCTGCAACCCAACAAAGGAATGGATAGCCTCCATCAACTTCGTTTTTACTTTGATTTAAAAAATACAGAGAGCAAACATCCGCTTCAGTCATTGCTGCAACTCAGTAAATGGTTCGTGGATGATAAAGAGATACAAACCAAAAAAGGGATTGTTTACGAAACGGAAGAGGAAGAGCAACCCGGCAGAAGTACCATTTTTTCTGAGTACGATGTGGTGCACCTGATTGAACGGGAAGTAAAACAATTATACAACAATCAGTTCATTACACTTGATGATAAAGAGCAGCAGATAAAGATACAGGATCATAAAAAATTATACCCGGAAGAATTTAAGGAAATGTTTGCTCCTGCTGATCTTTCAAGGTTTTCCAGTCCTCTGCTTTGGATAAAAATAAGTCCCGGTACCTATATTGACGAACGTACACTATTTGATTTGTTTGTGAGTACGAATGCATTTCCGGTCATCAACCGTTCTTTAAAAAGCATTCATCATCGTTTTAAAGGAATAACCAATATCATTCCTGTTAAAACAGAACCCTATGAACACTTTCTGGATGCAAAGTCCGTGAAGGATAATAAGGGTAAATGGTATGCACAAATACCTTTTTCTCAAAACAATATTGAAACCGGTACTTTTTCCGTTCGGAAAGGCGGACTGGAACGTTTTGATATCCGTTCTGCAAAAGAGTTTTTAAATCACCTGATTGAATTGATGCGTGACGAATCAGCCATTTTTTCCAGTTATGGACAAGATGCTGTGAGTAGTCTCATAAAAGATCTGGACCGGACACTCGTGCAGATTGAACAACGGATCAGGCAGAATGAGTTTTACAATGCAGACATGTATCATTACATTACGATGGGTATAACAGAAAGCCAGAATACCGTAAATGTAGAGTATTGGATCACGAATGGTGCATTTGCAAATGGCATCCCTACCGGTGCACATTTGTCTTTATACGAAGGAACAGAAGTAAGATTGAATTCGATTTTCCTGTTGAGTACTTCAACCGGTGGAAAAAAGAGTATTGAGTTGTCCAGGCACATGGAAGCATATCGCTATGCCTTACTTACGCATAACCGTTTGGTGACCGTAGAGGACATCAAAGCATTTTGCATGTATGAGCTGGGTGATAAAATCAGCAGTGTCGAAATTAAGAAAGGAGTGATGCGTAGCAATAATCCGAAAGAAGGATTGGTGCGTTGCATCGATATCCTTTTGCAAAGAAAAAACAACCTGAGCGATATGAATGAAGCAGAAGACTGGGATCTGCTATTCAAAGAAGTGAAATCAAAACTCGAGTTACGATCCGCAATTAATGCAAATTACAGGTTGATACTGTCGTAATCGGCAACGGATTACATGTTCGCTTCCTGAACAATTTGCGCAAGCGTCATATTTTTTATTTTGCTATCCAGCCACTGGGTCACATCAAAAAAGTTCATCAATCCGATAAAATCTTTATTGGATTTAAGTGCTGTTAATTCCAACTTGATTTGTTTTAGTGATTTCTCAATCTTTTTCTTGTCTGTTGCATCAAACAGTATTTTAACTCCTGAAAGGATGGGAGAGATAACGATCGGATTAAAATGCAGCTTGCTGATTCTTCTATAGGAGGATCGGAGCAGGTACGGATAAATGGATTCATTTTGAAGCTCGTAATGAAGTATCAAACGGAAGATGGTAATGCTCAGTGTAAAATCGTTTCTTAAACTGTCGAATGTTTCATTGATGATACAATTTAACCATTTTAAGGAGGACTTGTATTCTTCTGACAGGAAATACATAATGGATAGATTGAAGCACCATACCGAGTAGTGCTGCTCATTCATAAGGGGTTTAAAGTTTTCGATTCCGGTTTCGATGTCCGGTAAAATTTTTCGTGCATTTTTTACATCAGCAATGGCAACATATACGGCTAACTCATAGCTGAGCCCGCAGTTAAATATTGCCGACTGTAACAAACGGGATGACCGGGCCTGTTTTAAATTTTTTAAAAGAGAGTTTACTTTTTTACACAGAAGTAGAATTTCATCAAACCGTTTCAGGTGATACAACATGAGCATATAGGTCATGTTGGCGGCCAGGTAAATAAAAGGTGAGAGTTCTATCTGCTCCGGGTTATCATCCATTAGCTGAAGTAATTTTTTTGAACTGAGTGCCGCTTTTTCAAAGTCTTTAATAAAATGGTAATAATAACTTTCTCCCCCGTATTTATAATGTTTTTCATGAAAGCTTAAGCTGGATTCATCAACAGGAGTTGTCAGGAGCAACACATTTTTATTAAAATCCTCTTCATTAATAAATTTAAAGGTCGTGTCGTCTTTTATGTAAGAGTAATAGGAAAGGAAATTTGCATAAGCATAACGGTGAATACTTCCCAACACTCTTAACACTTTTTCCTCTTCTTTTCTGATCTGATCCCTTAATTCAAAATAATTTTTCGAATCTTCCATTTGCGTCAACAGTGCCCTTTCCCATATAAAGATCTCAAATAGCAAGTGGAATTTCTCCAGTTTATAAATCTGTTTTTTGAGTTTGGAAATAATCTTGAAACATTGCTTGTAAAGTCCTTTGTAATACAGGATCTCAATGGTATCGATCGTAGAACCGAAGGATGTTTTAAAGTTGGCGTTGTAACTGTTCAACGCTTTAAGTATCATGTTGTACAGGTAATTTTTAGATACTGCCAGTTGCCGGCACATGGGGTCATTTTTTAAAGCCGCCATCAGTTTTTCTTCGTTATAGCTTTTCTGTTTTTCAAGGATGTAATACAATTTCAGGTATTTTTTGTTACCCGATTGAAAAGAGGATAGCATAACGAAATACCTTTTCTCATGACCGGCAAGGCTTTTAATCAGATCGAACAGTTCAGAAGCTGTTTTCAAAATATAATCAGGATACTATTTAATGGAATATAATTTACCCTAAATATAATAAATAAAATGAGAAAATAGAATTCAGGATTCTAAAATATTATTCAATATATATTGCCGGTATGAATATCGGTATTTACTTTTACACCGCGTTAATTTACATGTAAAACAAATGACTGGAAACAGCTATGGTTTTACAACACTTACTGAACACATTAAAAAGTGTTTGATTGATGGATAGGAAGGTCCTGCTTTATAGGAGGCCTTCCTTTCTTTTGTACAAAATGCACATAAAAAAATCAGTGCCCGATCATCACAAAAAAGCATTTATTCCCAGGATGACTTTTTCAGGGGCGAGTATAAAATTTTTTTCCGGCTCATCAATAAGAATTTCTTTGTGATAAGAATAATTGGCACCAATGAAATAGTCCAGCAGCTCATCGATGATGGTTTCATACTTGCCCCCGGTAATGAAATCAGGCAGTTGGTCCTGTTTAAGCGGACCAATATTTATCTTCAGATCAACTTCTCCATCAAACACCTCATTACCTACAGTGGTCTCCATTCCTAAAACACAACCGCCCAGATCAAACAGAAAAGAACCGGCATTTATTTTACTTGGTTCATGAAATTGAATATCAATGGGGACATCCAGGATCAGGCTCATGGTTTTAGATGTGAGTTCAAAATCATTTCTGATCGTATGAATGAGTGGTATAATGCGCAGAAAAATAAATGCATGATAAGCATCCAGTTTTTTAAGTATTGGCCAATGCGCTGAAAAAACCTGGATCAATCTGGAATTATCCGTATTTTTTTCGAAGTCATCTTCCAGCAGATGCAGAATGGTTTTAACAGATACAAACTCCTGTTCAAAGGGTAGAAAAAATTTACGTGCAGCTTTTTCTTCTGCCCGGTGTTTTTTTATTTCATCCATCACCTCAAACTTGTTTTTTTCTGTTCTGCCTCTGGTAGGTTGATGGAAAATATTTTCCGGCAATGCATCATAAAAACCGTCACGATGTGTTTCCAGGTATAAGTATTCCGTATGATCATAATCGGAGAGGACAGGAGCAGCAGCAGAGACCTCTTTTCTATACGACCGCTGTGCATTTCCTTTAGGTTGCACAATGATCTGATCCGCATGGATCCCTTTTCTGATCAGGCTGGCAACAATGACCTCTGCTTTCAGATCCAGGTCCAGGCTTTGAATATCCTGCTGAAGCTGAAGAAGCGATTCTTCGTTTAATAAATTTTCTGCCGATGTATACATGCCGCTTTCATTTTAAGGTAAAAAATCTTCTGAGATCCAGTAATAGGAATTGCCATTGGAAACAAACATGACCCTGTTATCATTACGCAATTTGTAAAATGAACCAATGCGCTGGTTCATGTAATCGATCATCTTTTTAAGATCTTCCTTACCAATGATATTCGGACTATTCAAGTCATACACCTTATATTTGTTCAGCAATTCATTGTCGGAATAAAATCCAAACAATTTGTAAAAATAATCACTGAATGAGAGGTTATAGATGGGAATGGAAATATAATGTTCGATGTTATAGTTGGTCAGCAATTTTGAAAATTCCTGGTAAACCAGGGTCCTGCTTTTCAGATCATATTGATCATTGATCTGATCCAGTTTCAATCCTTTAAACATGTTGTAAATATCTTCATACTCTTCGGTAGTGAGAAGCAAACTTAGTTTAAAGGGTTTGATGCTTGAAGGATAAGCAGTATAGCCATTTATAAAATAATTGTAATCCACATTGTTTAAGGAAAATCCTAAATCAGCCGGTAAGGAATCCTGTGTTTTATAATATTTTTGAAAAGTCTGGTTGACAGAATTGTTGAAGGAGCTGGAGCTGTTAAATACTGATTGAAGGGAGCTAACCATCATTGTATTATCTGTTGTGATCTGGTTCAATAACGAGTCCATACTGACATTTAAATACCTGCTGTCTATTTTATTATTGACCGTAGGAAACACAAGGAACCCTTGTGTGCTTGCATTTGCAGGAAAATCCAAACAATACACATTGTTTTCGCCGGTCAAAAAGGTTTTTAGTTTGGACCGGTCAACGGCATAAGTTGTATTGGCTACTTTGTTTCTTTTCAGTGTTGCAATTTTATTGGCTGTATTTTCCAATATGGTTTTACTTTGAGTCGTAAAATCCGAATATACCTGATCGGTACCGCAATAGGGTTGAAGGAACAGCAAGCGGACATTTTTTTGCCCCAGGTCACTGTAAAGTGCATCTCTCAATGCACGTGTATCCGTATCTGCTTTACTGCTGATCACAATAACAATATTGGTTTCATTTTCATGACCTTTAAACAAGGAGCCGGCAGTGGATAAACCATTACCAATTCCGTTATTCACGGTGGAAGCTTTGCCTTCAACACTTTTTTGTGCAATTGAAATGAGTGTAGGAAGAATGGTGCTGTATTGCGTTGCGAACTCTGTTTTGGTATTGGAGGCACAATCAACCGCAGCAAAACGGTATTGCAGATCACGTTTATCGGAGATAAAAAGATTATTAAGTTCCTGTACCACATTTGTTAACGCATACAGGTATTCACGTGTATCACTTCCTGCATTAATGGCCACCACAATATTCACATTGGATGCAGATCTGGAAATATCACATAAAGCAGAATAGTTTATTTTGCTTCCATTTACATTGTAAATAAAACTGTTTGTTTTATCAAAGGCAGAGGTGACTGCGCCGGTATGAAACAATTTGTAAGGTGTTTTATTTTTATTGATTTCTTCAATCTTAAAAACGGGGTATTTTTTCCAGTTGTATGCTTTTTCACAGGAAGGCAATTCAACAGGAAAGAAAGTGCCGGTGTTATTTCCGGCTAGTGCCCAATCCTTGCTGGTGTATATGAGCAGGGTATTATTTTTATTTGATTGATCCTTGAGTGGCTCCAGGCAAAGGCGTTGTCCCCAGGCCTGAACAAAACCGGATGGCACCCAGCCAAGAATAACATCCGTACTGCTTGCCGGATTAAAATGTGTTTGTTTACCGATCAGTACTTTGTCGCCATAGGTTTTGTACACATAAACCAGTTCATTAAAATACAAACTCTTGTTAAGTGTTGTTTGCAGTTCCGGGGCATCGAATAATTTCAGACGTTCTCCATCTGCATAGTTTCTCACTTTATCAATGATTTTTTTTCCGCTTAACATGGTTACCCACTTCAAAGGGCGCTTATCCATATTTTCTACAAAACTTTTCTGAGAAAGAAGCAGTTTACTTTTTTGTATCCATCCGTAATACTGAACCTTAGAAGGTGCTTTGATTTTAATACTGTTTGCTTCCAGCATATCCGGTTCATACTTGATGATTTCCACCAGCTCACTGGTTTCATCTGTAACATAAAAACTTTCCAGGAAAGTCAGACTTTTTAATGTCGTTCTTATTTTAGAATCGGTATAGGATACATTATTGTTTCTGTCGGAATAAACAATCCAGGGTTTTTCTGAAGCAGTACCGATAACAGAGGTGAAGGAATCCACCGGATACTCATAAGCAATGGGCAGCTTTTTTACGGATTTTATTTTTTGACCAGATACAGTGGAAGTACAAAACAGGCCTGTCCCCAATAGGATATGGAATAAAAACCGGTGTATATAAATTTTCATTACAATTTTTTTATAAAAAATTAGTGTTGGGTGATCGTTAATTTATTGATGCAATTGGTTTTGGGGTCTGACTCAGTAGCAACATTATCGATCGTGATTCCGGATTTCAATTGTAAAAATTGACAATAGCTGTAAAAATCATTTCCTGGTTTACCATTGGTGATTACTGCTACTCTGGCATTGTTACAAAGGAAATTTTGAACAACATATTTATAGTTTGAATTGAAATTTCCACCGTCGGCAATTTTCTGAATGTATTGTTTCAAATCAGGAGTACCACCGCCACCGGCTGCAGGCTCTGCTGTGATCACATTATCAGCCAGCTTATACGCAGGTGTGATTTTGATCGTATGATAAATACCGGTATTGGGATTTAAACTGGTAACGAGCTTCACCTGATAGGTCCCGGGAGCAGAATAGGAATGAAATGTTTCGGGATCTCTTGCATCGATCTTTCCGGATTCGCCAAAATACCATTCGCACCATTCTACATCACTTCCCAGTATCTTGAAATGAACATTTTGTCCCACAATACCTGTCGGGTTTGCATAAATAGTGATAGCGGTATCCTTGACATATTGCAGGACAGGTGCCTTTACGTTTACTAAAAAAGTATCGGTCAACTGATTATTGACGGTGAGTTTAACCAGGTAACTACCTGCTTTTTTAAACTGGTAGGTTCCTTTTGCCCTGCTTGTTTTATTGCCATTGCCAAACTCCCATAATCGTGAATTGGTATTAGGAGTGCTGTCGTTATAAAACATTACATCATTCACGGTTAACTCCCGGGGATAAACGGAAGCAAGAACCTTGTTATCGGTAGAACCTTTAAATGCAAAGAATATAGTCGCCGCAATAACGGAGTATATTAACAATGTAATAAGGGTCAGACGAGCATTCATACACTATTATTTTTTATTGCCCTGGGAAAGGGCATTTTTAATGTTCAGGTTGTCTTGTTTTTTCTGAAAGCCTATTTCACAATCCTGCAGGTTATTTTTTAAAAAAGCAATGTTGTTGGTAGCGTTCCAAATGGCTTTTTTATCAAAAAACTGCATGCTGTTAAAAACATATAGCTGATTGAATATTTTGTAATTGATATCCGCTTTTTTCGCCTCATATATTTTTTTTAATTCTTCCAGTTCATAATTGATATTGTTTTCAAGAAATACCTGGCTGGTGGACGGTTGATACAACATGAGCATTTTTTGTAAAGAATCAATGTGTACTGCAATGGCCATTTGGCTTTTTAACAGTTCATTTTCCGAATTTATTTTTTCAATGACCAGTTCTTTGGAACGTATTTCTGAACGGGAATAGCCGGAAAAACAAACATAACAAAATACAACGGACAAAGCCGACCAAAATACCAGCAGGTAAATGAATTGAATCTTTCTTTCTTCTTTGCTTATCTTTAACATAGCAGGTTCAAATTTTTAATTTCCGCTGATCAGTTCTTTTTTTACCTTTTTATTGGCGTCAATGCAATCTGTAAGTCGCTTTTTCTGAATTTCCTCTTCGGTTAGTGCTTGTTGTAAAGCATGTTTGTTATCAATTGCTTTTTCAACATTGGAAATGATTTTAGCAAAAAGTTCATAATGAGAAGGATCACCTTTTGATTTTAATAATTCCACTTCCGCATTCATTGTATTTTTCAATTTTACTATTTTTCGTTCAAGTTCTGCTTCATTTGCCACCTGTTCTGTATTGAGCATCGACAGATAACTATTCAGAGAGTCAATCTTTAATGCCAGTTCCTGCCTTTTAGTAAAGATGTATTCATGCGTCTTTTTTTGTTCAATGATCATCCTTGATTGAAGATGATCTGCTTTCAAATAAAAGAAACAGCAAACAACCGTTACTGCCAGAAGCACTGTGAAATTTAATAAAAATACAAGGTATTTCCTTGTGATGTCTTTGCTGTTTAAGGCTTTCATGATTATTAAAACTGCATGTTTAATCCAATATGCTCCATCTTTTTTTAGGTTGTTCCACCTGTTGTTTTACATCTTCTTTTTTAACAACAATGTTTTCTTTTCGTTGTCCGATGTATTCCAGGTTATTCATCTTGTTCCAGATCACAGTAACTGTTTTCAAAAAATGAGCAAGCGTTTCCAGTGGTTCGGCAATATCATAATGACTGTATTTTATTTCAACGGCTTTTAAAAGTTCTTCTTCAAAAGCATTGGGTGTAATTTCACACCATTCAAAAATATACTTTAACAATTCTTCACGTTCTTCTGTAGAAATGCAATACAGTGATGTATGGATTTTATTTGCGAGGGAAGATGCAATATCAATCAGATATACCGGTGCAGCCTGCGGTATGGTATTGCGATACTGAAAAAAAATACCGGTGGTAAAATCCAGGATCTTTTCACATACCTCTTTATAATTTTTTGCGATGGAAGACGGCTTGTTCTTATTGTATATCTTTTGAATGATCTTGATGGATAAATTGTGTGACTGGTCCAGTGCATCCCCCATGGTCTCGTAAAACTCAATCAGTGCAGGATGGCTATCCACAGAAGTACAGGGT
>CAZMRM010000014.1:0-5771 GCA_964568515.1 uncultured Chitinophaga sp.
CCAGTGATAACCTGTTAACATCCGGCTTGATGGTATCAGATCACCTGGCACCGGCCATTCCTACCGGAAGAATTGCTGCACAATCACCGGCAGATGTGGATTTGTACCTGAATAAAATAATTCAGTTTGAAGATCGTACCAATAATCCCCCTGCCGAATGGATGAAACAAATCCTGCATTTTGGTGGTGGGTTAACTTTAAATGAACAAGTACAATTAAAATCCTATCTGGATTATTATAAAACAGTGATAGAGGATACACTGTTTGGTGGTACGGTGAAGGATTTTTTTAAAACCAGTTCTTCACCTATACAAATCAATACTTCTGATTCATTAAAAAGAATGATTAATAATGGTGTCGGATTGATGACATTTTTTGGTCACGCCTATGGTTCCGGATTTGATCAGAGCATTGATGATGTAAATGCCTACGATCCTTTGCCCGGGCATTATCCTTTATTGCTTGCGAACTCCTGTTATTCAGGGGATATTCACGGAAGCGATCTTACCTCCAGTGAAATATTTGTTTTTGCACCTAATAAAGGAACCATCGGATACCTCGGAGCCGTGAGTCTTGGAGTACCCTATGCATTGAATATTTTTTCAAGTAATTTTTATGAAGAATTATCAATAAGGAATTATGGTAAGAGTATAGGAAGCGCCATTAAACGTACCATTAAAGACATTGAATCACAGGCGCTCGCAGACACGTTGATCCGGCAGGTATGTTTTGATATGGCACTCCATTCCGACCCTTCCATCAAACTCTCTACAGAAGAACAACCGGATTATAAAATAAATAACACAGGTATTTATTTTGATCTTCAATCGGATATCGATTCATTTACCGTTTTTGTAGAGGTAACAAATATCGGCAGGGCTATAAACGACACTGTTTTTACGGAAGTCACACGTACCTTTCCTGGTGGAGAAATTGAAAAATATCCCATCAAACACAAGGCACCTAAATTTAAGGATACTGTTTCCATTAAATTATGGAACGATTATATCAAAGGTATCGGGCTAAATAAATTTAGTGCAATGGTTGATGCAAGCAATACCATTGCCGAAGGGAATGAGCTGAACAATTCCACGACAGCACCTACCAGTGTGCTTATTAAAGGAGGAACGGTTAATCCGGTTTATCCATATAATTTTGCTATTGTACCACAAGATACGATCACTTTAAAAGCTTCCACGATCGATCCTTTTGCCCCTGCCCAAAGTTATGTTTTTCAGATTGATACAACAGACACCTATGACAGTCCGATTGCCTTGACATATAAAGTAACGGCTCCAGGTGGTGTGATCAGCTGGCATCCTTCGTTAACATTTATAAACTCGAAAGTGTATTACTGGCGAGTGAGTCCCGACTCTGTTTCACCTTCCAGTACATTTAACTGGAAAGAAAATTCATTTCAATACATTGCCGGAAAACGTGGCTGGGAACAGGCCCATTTTTTCCAGTTTAAAAACAATACTTATCAATATGTTAAGTTTAACAGGGCAGCACGAAAGTTTGATTTTTTTAATGATGTGAAAACCATTTCTGCTGTTAATGGAATTGTTCCGTTCATTCCTGCCGGAAACATAGAATGGAAATCGAACGGAACCATCAAAACGTATTGGAGTTGTATTAATTTTAATTCAGGAATAAGCATCGTTGTATTTGATCCCATCACCGGAGAAAACTGGCAGACAACGGTCGTATTACCCACCTGCAACAATTGTAATAATGGATTATATGGAAACACACAGTGCCGTACCTATCCGTATAATGCCTTTGAATTTCTGGATGTCGATGCAGCCAACCGGAGTAATATTACAAATTTCCTGACCAATGTAGTTCCTGATGGTTATTATGTGATGGCGTATTCCTTGAACCGTTTGAAATTGCCTTACGAAAATTCCGTATTGAATAGTTTTGATTTGATTGGTGCTTCTGCACTCCGGACAATGCCTGCCGGTGTGCCTTATATTGTTTTTGGAAAAAAAGGGGCGCCACCCGGAACAGCGCGTGAATTGGTAGGTAGTGGTGAAAGCTCTATATTGAGATTGGATACAACCCTTACCACCAACTGGAATGATGGTTTCATTTCATCACCGGTCATTGGTCCGGCAATCAGTTGGGATTCCTTGTCATGGGCACAGCATACGGTTGACGGATCTGTTTCTTACGATAGTATCTCTTTACGTATCATTGGCATTCAGGCAGACGGTACGGAAGTGGTAGTAGCCGATTTTAATAAAAATACAAGTGAAGTCGGTAATCTGAGTACCCTTATTGATGCTAACCTGTATCCCAATATCCGCCTTGTTTCTTTTTTAAAAGATGACTCTTTGCACACTCCCGCACAACTCGACAGATGGCAGGTTATTTATACGCCCGTTCCGGAAATGGCAATTAATCCGGCAGCAGGGTACACCATCAATGATAGCGTTTCTGCCGGAGAGGATGTGGTGATCCGTATTCCCATACAAAATATTGGTGAGACTCCCTTTAAGGATAGCATCCTTGTTCATTATTGGATAGAGGATGCAGACAGGGTAATTCATCCTTTGCCTTCCAGAATGAAAAGGGATTTATTTGCTCCGGGTGAAATTATAATGGATACAGTGATTCTTAATAGTTTATCATTAAAGGGTAACAATGCCTTATGGGTAGAGGTGAATCCTGTTAATCAACCGCGATCACAACTGGAACAATACCATTTTAATAATATTGCACGTAACAATTTGTATGTGGAGGGTGATCACATAAATCCTTTGTTGGATGTTACGTTTGATGGGATTCATATTCTGAACAATGAATTGGTTTCTGCAAAACCAAATATTCTTATTCAGTTAAAGGACGAAAATAAATACCTGGCACTGAACGACACGGGCGATTTTAAGGTTTTCCTGAAAAAACCGAATGGTTCTTTGGCACAACGTGTTTATTTTGGTCCGGAAATGACCTTTATACCGGCAATGCTTCCTAACAACAGTTGCAAAATAAATTACCGTCCCGAATTAACGCAGGATGGCATATACCAACTACTGATACAGGCAAAGGACAAATCTCAAAATTTATCCGGCGCCAGCGATTATACCATTAATTTCGAGGTGCAGAATGAATCCAGTATTTCACAGGTGATGAATTATCCCAATCCTTTTACAACGGCCACTCATTTTGTATTTACAGTAACCGGTTCGGAAGTGCCTACCCATTTTAAAATACAGATCATGACCATTAGTGGTAAAATAGTCAAAGAAATATTTGAAGATGAAATAGGACCTTTGCATATAGGAAAAAACATTACGAAATATGCCTGGGATGGTAAGGACCAGTTTGGTGACAGGCTCGCCAATGGTGTTTATCTGTACAGGGTGTTAACAAAAATAAATGGTGAAAACATAAAGCGGAAAGAAACGGCTGCCGATGCTTATTTCAAGAACGGATGGGGTAAAATGTATCTGATGAGATGAATCGAATTTATTTTTTCCTGCTTCTTTTCCTTCCTGTTACTTCGTTGAAAGCACAATCAGTTTTTTCAAAAATTTCGAAAATTTCCCGACCCGAAAAATGCTGGGCCATCCGGCATCCCTTTGTTACTATAAAAGCATTGAAAACAACACAACAATCCTGGAAAATAACAGATTCTTTAAAACAATCCGGTACTATCGGTACAGATAACAGTGGAGGAAGGCTGGATGCATTTAAACATGCATTTTGGATCGCTTCTGTCAGTACAGCCATTGGAATACGCAAAGCAATCAAACTAGGGAAGGCTCATGAAAAAGGAAATAAACTTCAATTCAAAAAACACCAACTGGAAGATCGTATATTACCCGATTCTGTTAGCTCTTACATGGACCTGTACAATAATGAAAAAGGCGCTGAATTAGTGGAAAAAAATAAAAAAGTAACCTTATCACAACTTCAGCAACAAGTACTTGAACTGCTGAACACCGGACAATTACTATGTATTCTTAAAGACAATAAAGGAAATTATCTCACCTGTGAAAAAGAAATGATCGATATGAGCCAATGGTACGGCAAATGGAACGTTCCGAAATGCCCGGTCAAGTCAAATGAATCAGAAAATTAATTTTTGAAGTGTATATTCTTTGAAATTGAAGACATGAAGTGTATTGATGTTCTGAAAACGTTCCTGTATAATTTCAAATGCCATGGTACACATCAGGGTACCGATTAAACCAGGAATGGCTCCAATAACACCCGCTTCACTGCAGTTGGGCACATCTTCCGGATGAGGTGGTTCGCTGTATAAATCTCTTAAGTGTTTGCTTCCTTTATAATTAAATACTGCAGCTTGCCCTTCAAATTTAAAGATACTGCCATAAACCAGGGGTTTATTCAATTTCAGGCAAGTATCATTTACGAAGTAACGTGTTTTAAAATTATCCGACCCGTCCAGTATGATATCGTAAGGCTCAAAAACAGTTGTTGCATTTTCATCATTTATTAAAATGGTGTGTCCATTAAAATGCAAATGTGGATTTACTTGTTTTAATTTTTCAACTGCAACCGTTGCTTTGAGTTTTCCAATGTCCGTTTCCGAATATAAAATCTGCCGGTGTAAGTTGTGTAATTCTACCTGATCAAAATCGGCAATACCAATAGTGCCAATGCCCGCAGCACAAAGGTATAACAATAGGGGACAACCCAACCCACCGGCACCAATGACCAGCACTTTTGCATTTTTAAATTTTTCCTGCCCTTTAAGTCCTAATTCCGGCAGCATGAGCTGACGACTGTACCGGATTAATTCTTTTTTTGTGAAAACACTCATTGCGTAAAAAGGTATTTTAATAATTAATAGATGGCTTTGCGGAACGCTGATCGGAACAGCAGGATACACGGTGCAGTTGATATCATCTGAATTAATGCAAAGCAATGTCCCAGTCTTTCCATACCGTTTCGTATCCTGCTTCCTGAATTATTTTTGCAAATTCATTGGGACTTCTTTCATCGCAAATTTCAAATTGCTGAAGTGAATCGGGTTCTGCAGCATAACCACCGGGATTGGTTTTAGAGCCTGCACTCATATTTGTGGTACCCAATGGTATCACGTGATTTCTAAAGTGCTCGGATTCACGGGTAGAGATGGAAAGCTCTACATTTTCACTGAATAAACGGTAAGCACATAACAGTTGCACCAGTTCACGATCCGTTAAAACATTAGATGGCTCAATTATTCCTTTTGCCGGACGCATTCGTGGAAAGGAGATAGAATATTTTGTTTGCCAGTATTTTTTTTGAAGATAGTCCAGGTGAGCTGCACAATAAAAGGAATCTGTCCTCCAATCTTCAAGTCCGAGCAAAACACCTAACCCGATTTTGTGTATGTCTGCAAGGCCGATTCTGTCCGGTGTTTCCAAACGGTATTGAAAATTTGATTTTTTTCCTTTGGGATGATAGTTTTTATATACCCTTTCATGGTATGTTTCCTGGTACACAAGCACAGAATACACACCGGCTGTTTGTAAATATTTGTATTCGCTAACCTCCAATGGTTGTACTTCGATCGATATGTTTGCAAATTTATATTTCAGCAGTTCCACTACTTTTAAAAAGTAGGAAGTATTTACTGTTTGATTCGCTTCACCGGAAACCAGTAACACGTGATTGAATCCTTGTTGTTTCAGCAATTCTGCTTCCTGTAAAATTTCATGCTCAGTCAATGTTTTTCGTTTTACTTTATTGTCGAAACTAAATCCGCAATAGGTACAAATATTATTACATTCATTGCTGACATATAATGGAGC
>CAZMRM010000014.1:5781-20624 GCA_964568515.1 uncultured Chitinophaga sp.
CAAAACGTTTTTGAGTGAGCTGATTACTGAGGCCAGCCATATCTTCCAGATAACCGGCAGCAGCGGGAGATAAAAGCGCTTTAAAGTCTTCCAGGGTACGTGTGCGGGCATGAAGCGCTTCTTCTACATCCGTTTTTGTTTTGGTGTATATGGAGTGTTTAATTTCCTCCCAGGAATATTGATGAAATAATTCTGTAAACATATTTTAAAAAAACAGCATAATTAATACAGGAAAGCGGTAAGTGGACTGGAAGCTATAGCATGATTGGTTTGTTTTCCTAATCCTGCAAGAAAAGCGCTTCTGCCGGCTTCCACTGCTTGTTTAAATGCTTTTGCCATTTCTACCGGATTTTTGCATACGGCAATCGCTGTATTTACTAAAACAGCATCTGCACCCAGCTCCATTGCTTTTGCTGCATCCGATGGAGCACCAATTCCTGCATCCACAATTACGGGAACATTGCTTTGTTCAATGATGATTTCTAAAAAATCAATTGTTTTTAATCCCTTGTTACTCCCAATGGGGGAACCTAAAGGCATTACAGCCGCTGCTCCAACTTGTTCCAGTCGTTTGCAAAGTACAGGATCAGCATGAATGTATGGCAATACGATGAATCCGAGTTTTACCAATTCTTCTGTTGCCTTTAATGTTTCAACAGCATCCGGCATCAGGTATCGGGGATCCGGATGAATTTCGAGTTTGAGCCAGTTTGTTTCCAGTGCTTCACGGGCAAGCTGAGCAGCAAAAATAGCTTCCTCAGCGGTTCGTACTCCCGATGTATTGGGTAGAAGTTTAATTGAAGGATGCTGCAAATGCGATAAAATGGAATCAGCAGGTGCTTCTGCATCTACACGTTTTAAAGCTACTGTTACCAGTTCTGATGCCGATGCCAAAACAGCATTTTCCATTTGCTCCAAAGAACCAAATTTACCCGTTCCCAGAAACAAACGGGAATTAAATGATTGATTGGCTATATTCAGTAGGTTCATAAAGCGAAATCTTTAAATTTTTTATTAACTGTTTTTTATCATACTGATGGGTGATCATGCCTGAAGCAGCAATGCCGTATACACTGCAGGCGATCAGATCCGGAATATCTTCAGGTGTGACGCCTCCTATTGCATAAACAGGAGTTTTTATTTCCTGCTTTTTCAATTCATTCATTATTTCTTGGTACCCTGATAATCCTAAGACCGGACTGAGTTTTTCTTTGGTCGTAGTAAAACGTAAGGGGCCCAAGCCAATGTAATTGCATTGTTCAGCTACATGCCGGAGTATGTCCTGAAGCGTGTTTGCCGTACCACCGATTATTTTGTCTGTTCCCAGTATCGTTCGTGCAGATACTATGGACATATCGTTTAATCCTAAATGTACACCATCGGCCTCTATATCCTTTGCAACTTTTACCTGATCATTCAAAATGAGGATAGCAGTATATGTATTGCAAAGTGATTTCACCTGTTCTGCAATTTTGGTTAATGCAAGGGTATCGGCATTTTTGAACCGTAACTGAATCCAGGTGCAGCCGGCGTCAAGTGCCTGCTTGATGTTGTGAAGCTGCTCAGTAGCAGTGGATCCCTGTGATATGTATTGAATTTTACTATACATCGTTTCAGAGTTTATGGTATCCTAATAAAGAGGTATTGCTGTTCAGGTAAGCAGCGGTATAGGCTTTAGCCCGTAGGCAGGCTTTGTGTAGTGTTGAACCTTTAGCAAGATTAGCAGTGATGGATGCAGATAATACACAACCGGATCCATGTTTTTCGTATGCAATTGCTTTTTTGGGATTGAAAGAAAATTCTTTTCCTTCTTTTGTGAATAACAGGTCTTTCCCTTTTTTTTCATCCGAGTGTCCGCCTTTTAAATAAACATGACAAAACCTGCTCAGTTCTTTTGCATTGTCAACTGCATGCCTGTGTGTTCCCAGCTCTTTGCTTTCGGGCATATTAGGGGTGATGAGATAAATTTTTTTGCAAATGTTATGAACGGTTTTTAAGTCTGGCTGAATATGAAAAATAAATCCCGTACTGGACTTTAATACAGGATCCCATATAATACAAGGCGCCGCAAAGGATGTGTAAATGTAATTTACCAGTTGCTCCAGTATATTTAAATTTTCGATCAGTCCGATTTTAATGAATGAAATTTTAAAACGTTCTTTTAGCAGTTCCATTTGCTCTATTATCTTTTCAACCAGTATCCAGTCTGCTTTCTTAAAAGTAAGATCGTGCTGATAGGTGATGGCTGTCGGGATTCCCAATCCATAGATCCTGTGTGCCTCAAATGTTTTAATATCCGCTGTTAAACCCGCACCGGAGCTTGGATCCATGCCGGCAATACTTAATGCGACGGTTCTTAATCTTTCCATTCTTTCTGCAATAATCTGAAATTTTTTATCGCCTGGTCCGGTTCTTTCCAAATCGTTCCCAATACAGCTATACCATCAAAATCATATTTTTTAACATCCGGAATACCGGTGGTACTGATTCCACCCAATGCAATTATTTTGATTCCTGATTTGGATGGTAATTTGAAATCCGGTGTTACAATGGATTGATAATCGGGTTTTGAAATACTGTTAAAAATAGGAGCCAGGAAACAATACGTGAAAACGGGTGGTAATTCAGTATAAGCAGCTACGTTGTGAATAGAGGTGGACAAGGTGAACTGACAAAGATCATTGTTCTCCATGTGTTGTAAATATTTTTTTCTGTCATTTTCGGTGTAATGCAATCGGTTGGACCCAAAATAATCTGCCAGTTCATGATGCTGGTGAAATGCAATTTTTGAATGATGCTGTTTATCAATTTTGATTAACAGATGATTCAGATCCTTCCGTGAATAATCGGTTTTCCGCATATGGAAAATAGCGAGTCCTTCATCAAACAATGCGTTGATGATTTGGTGTTCCTGTTCTACAGGAGTGGGGTTGGAGATAACTATTAACATTAGCTGTATACTTGGTTTCCTTGTTCTTTAAATAGATTGGCTTGTTTTTGCATTCCGGTTTGCAGGGCTTCTTCATCCTGTATTCCCTGTTGTTCCGCAAATGCTCTTACTTCCTGGGTAATTTTCATGGAACAAAAATGCGGGCCGCACATAGAGCAGAAGTGAGCTATTTTGGCTCCTTCTGCGGGTAATGTTTCATCATGAAATTCACGTGCAGTATCCGGATCAAGAGATAAGTTAAACTGATCCTGCCACCTGAATTCAAAACGTGCTTTGCTTAATGCATTGTCCCGGTATTGTGCACCGGGGTGTCCTTTTGACAGATCAGCAGCATGCGCCGCAATTTTATAAGCAATCACCCCATCTTTTACATCTTTTTTATTCGGTAATCCCAAATGTTCTTTCGGTGTTACATAGCATAACATGGCTGTTCCGAACCAACCGATCATGGCTGCACCAATAGCAGAAGTAATGTGATCGTATCCTGGTGCAATATCAGTGGTAAGAGGACCAAGAGTATAAAAAGGTGCTTCATGACATTCTTTTAATTGCTTGTCCATATTTTCTTTGATAAGGTGCATGGGTACATGTCCGGGACCCTCAATCATCGTTTGAATATCATGCTTCCAGGCAATTTTAGTTAGTTCACCCAATGTTTCCAGTTCACTGAATTGTGCTTTGTCGTTTGCATCGGCAATACAGCCGGGACGCAATCCATCACCCAGTGAAAAAGCGACATCATAGGCTTTCATGATTTTGCAAATTTCTTCAAAATGTGTGTATAGAAAATTTTCTTTGTGATGTGCCAGGCACCATTTGGCCATGATGCTTCCTCCCCTGGATACGATTCCGGTAATGCGTTTGGCAGTCAGCGGAATGTAACGCAGCAGAACACCTGCATGGATCGTAAAATAGTCAACACCCTGTTCTGCCTGTTCAATGAGTGTATCACGGAACAATTCCCAGGTAAGGTCTTCTGCTTTTCCATTCACCTTTTCCAGTGCCTGGTAAATAGGAACAGTACCTACCGGCACCGGACAGTTTCGAATGATCCACTCGCGTGTTTCATGTATGTTTTTTCCCGTTGAAAGATCCATTAAGGTATCGCCGCCCCATCTGCAGCTCCAAACGGCTTTTTCTACTTCTTCTTCGATGGTGGAGGAGACAGCAGAATTACCAATATTGGTATTTATTTTCACTAAAAAATTTCTGCCAATGATCATGGGCTCGCTCTCCGGATGGTTGATGTTGCTGGGTATGATTGCTCTGCCGGCAGCAACCTCATCCCTTACAAATTCAGGAGTGATAAAATGCTTGGGTGTGTTGGCGCCAAAACTGTTGCCCGTATGCTGTTGCAGGAGGTCGTTCTTTTCATGGATCTCCTGAATTTGTTGATTCTCCCGAATGGCAACGTATTCCATTTCAGCAGTGATGATCCCTTTTTTTGCATAATGCAGTTGAGTAACATTCGCATCTCTTTTTGCGCGTAATGGCTTTTTTAAATGCTCGAACCGGAGATGATCCAGCACCGGATCTGCAAGCCGTTCACGACAGTAGTGGGAACTGAAATGCGGCAGCTGTTCCACATCGCTGCGTTCCAGAATCCATTGTTCACGCAAACGTGGTAATCCCTTTTTTAAATCAATTGCAAAATCAGGATCTGTATAAGGACCACTGGTGTCGTACACCGTCACAGGGTCATTGACCGAAATGTTTTCGGCGCCCATTATCTGATGCTGTGTCGGTGTTAATTCAATTTGCCGCATGGCCACTTGTATAGTATGCAGTTTTCCAGGGATGTAGATTTTTTTGGAGCCGGTTAAGGGTTCTTTTGAAATAACGGTACTTTCTGGGGTTTGCTCTTTTTTCATGTTCACATTTGTTTTAACGCTATTGGTAATAAATGCAGTAATGGTTAAATCAGCCTCCTTGTGTGGCACGAATGATCGTCACCTGATCTTTATCGGCAAGGTGCGTATGCCCCCATTGGGTTTTATGGATCACACGATTATTAATGGCTATGGCTATCCCCTGATGCCTGCCTGGAATTTCCTGCTGTAGCAATTGCAGAACAGTGAGCTGTTCCTGAATTTTTTTTGGTTGATTGTTGATGAGTAGTTCCATTCCTGAAAGGCTGTTAAATTAACTTTAGGAAATGGGTGTAACAGAGTTATTGCACTTTTCCCTTCGGCAGTACTAACTGCATCAGGTTCCAAGGGTATTTCTCAGTTCTTTAATTTCTTAAAGGACACCCCTAAAGTTTGGACAAATATAGAAAGGTAAAATGGAGAACGCAAAATTTAATCCGATAAAATAATTATAATGTAAGCGGATATCGGAAACTTTGTATCCGGTTGGCATCTTTAACATGTTAAGCACATTAAGTCTACTGTATCTTCCCAATGGAATTTTATGTAAATAACAGTAGTCCTAACAAGCACATGTTGTCCTGTTTTGAAGTTTTACACCGTATTCCTCCATCCCCAATGCCATTATCATGTATTCTTATCCCTACTTCATCTTCATTTGCATTCCATGCAGTTAATTGTATAAAGGACTCCTTCTCAAAACTCTTTGATCCTGCAAAGTAAAAAAGATTTT
The DNA here is from genome assembly GCA_964568515.1 of uncultured Chitinophaga sp. Lineage (GTDB taxonomy): Bacteria > Bacteroidota > Bacteroidia > 2-12-FULL-35-15 > 2-12-FULL-35-15 > 2-12-FULL-35-15. The sequence continues at coordinate 11,333 of CAZMRM010000014.1, forward strand.
CAAAGAGAGATTGAAATAAATTTGGATTAGCAGACAGCTCGACATCAAGGTCTATGTTAATAACGAATTTTATATCATTATAAAATTCATCCTTTTTCAATTTTTTTTTTGAATTCTGAGAAAAACTGCCCTAAATGAAGCCAGTCTTCCTTGACAGAGAGCTTACGCTTATTGAATAAATAAACAATTTCCTCGACTTCGGTGTAATCATCATAAATCGCGGGCATGTTCAAATAATATTGTTCTTTGCCACTTGCAATATAGTCTGATATTAACTCGACCGGTTTATTAGAAATAGCTTCATATTAAATAAAACCTACTGCCAAACACTGCCTGATTTTTTGCTAGTAATAACCGGACCCAAAGGAATTGTGTTACCTCCGATCACTTTGGTTTGTTGTACTGTAGTTAGTCTTGAAATTGATTGCTTTTTCAAATCTAATTGCTTTCAAACTGCTAAAAACCATGTTTGAATATGTATTTGTATTGTTCAGACCGCATAATAATCTGTTTGTATAACTTTAAAAAAAAATTCATATTATCTCCGTAATATTGTTGTTATGGGAATCCGTACATTATCAATACAAGAATTAATAAGGCATATTGGTATTTGGATATGCCTTAGTCTGTTCATTTTCATATTTTTCAATGTTGATGGTCCACTGTACACTAAATGCATTTATACCTTTCTATTCATTTTCAATTTAGTTATTCCTTATTACATTTTATTACTCCATGCTATTCCCAACTTAATCCAAAAAAAGTGGTTTCTTTTTGTGACAGCTTTCTTTTCAGCTATTGCAATATTTATTGCTATTGATATTTTGCATATCAAATTTATTTTACCCCATTTTAACGTACAAAGACTGCGAGAGAATTTCACTTTAGTAGAATTCTTTAAAATTGTTATTCTGCGCTTCCTACTTTTATGTTTTGTATCCGCTGGCGTATGTTTCAATAGAATTGCAATTTTGAGAGTTCGGGACTTAAATGAAAAGAAAAAAAATTTAATATCTCAAGAGCTCACCTTTCTAGCTAATCAGTTTCATTCACATTTGACATTCAACTTTATTAATTTTTGCAGAGGTCAATTATTAAAGATTTCATCAATTGCTGCTGAGTCATTTGAAAACTTTACCGGAATGTTAAATTACTCACTAAATGCCAAGCCGGGAAAATTTATAGCTTTGGACGAAGAATTGGACTATATCCATTATTTCCTTGAGGTTCAACGTTGCATTACCTCAAACGTGTTCGTCGATTTTAAAAAAGAAGGTAACATGAGCTCTTTACAAATATTGCAAGGCGTGCTTAGTGTATTTGTTGATAATGCATTTAAACATGGTGTATATTATGACGAGCAGAATCCAATTAAAATTTATATAAGTACACAAAATGGAAATACTGTTTTTTACATTGAAAATAAAAAAGGAAATCATAAAAGTTTGATACCTTCTGGAATCGGATTAATAAATACGCGACAGGCTTTAGATATCTTCTATAAGGATCTATATTTATTGGATATTAACGACACTGAAACAAGCTATACTATTAAACTTAATTTAAAATTGAATTGACTATGATGTTTACCAGATTAAAGACATTAACAGTAAATATTCTACTATTTCTACTAGTTTTAACTTCATGTACAACAGGTAATTATCAAAATAATCTCAAAGTCCAATATCCGGAAATTGAGCATACCAAAGACTCATCTGAATTTGAATATTTGTATAACATGGGATGTGTATCATAGTATTAAAGATAATATTCAATATCCTTCACTACTAATTACCGGTGAAATGAATGACGATCTCGTTGCTTTCTGGCAGCCGGCCAAAGCGATAGCTAGATTTCAAGAAGTTAGTAGAAATAAACCTATTATCGTGTTATTTAAAGTCGGTAATGGAGGGCACGGTGGCGAATCTGACAGGATTCAAAATGAAGTAGATACCTATTTATTTTTATTTTGGCAACTTGGAGACAGAAGATTTTCGTTAAATAAGAAATAAAAATGAATACTATCAAACTCAGTAGTAAAGAGAAAAGACGGCATCTAGCCGTGTGGTTTCTCATTACTATTTTTTTATGCATTCTTGATCCCCCTCCATCAGACAAAAATATTTGGCTATCAATTTTAGAAATAGTAATAACAATGTTGAGCTATGCCTTTGTCTACTACTCACACTTTCTTTACATTTTCCCAAAATTTGCTGGAAAAAATATACGAAAATTAATTTCAGTTAGTTTTGCTGTCCTTTTTAGTTTCCTTATAATTAATTACTTTGATGAATACTATATTTCCACCCTGTTGGGTGATTCATCTTCTTTTTCCGGCGAACCATATTATAATCTTGCCAGCCTTCTTTTAATATTCTTTTTTATTATTACTACAATGGCTCTGGGGGGATTTCAAACTAAACAAAGTATTTTGAGAATGGAAACTGAATACGAACAAGAAAGAGTATTAATTACTAAAAGTTTAGGATTTTTTCAGAATCAGTTTAATTCGCATATTACATTTAATATGTTAAATTACTGTTACAGGCATTTTTTAGACGAATCTGAAAAAGGTGCCGAGGCTATTGAGCTTTTCTCAACTATGTTGAGACACAGCCTAACAAATAAAGCCAATGAAGCAATAGCGTTAGCCGATGAAGTTCAACACATTTCGAATTATATTGCGTTACATAAACAATTGAATGAAGAAATGCATGTAAATATAGAAATAAAAGGGAATTTAACTGGACTCAGAATTTTCCCACGAATACTGTTGACATTCATTGAAAATGCTATTAAACATGGTGACTTATATTCAAAAGATCAACCAATTCTAATAAGATTGTCGGTCACCGAAAATTCCATTGACCTTTTAGTCGCGAATAAGAAACAGGAACCATTCAATTCAATAACTAAAAGAAAGGGCATTGGATATTTAAATGTTACACAACAATTAGATCTATTTTACAAATCAAAATATAGTCTCAAAATCTCTGAAAACAAAGAGAATTATACATGCGAACTTAATTTAAAACATACCTAAAAAATGGAGAAAATCAAATGTGTGATCATCGATGATATGGATGAATCTATTAAAATATTGGAGAATCATACTAAAAAGATAGCTTACTTGGATATCATAAATACTTTTACGAAATCTATTGATGCGTTATACTTTTTGGAAAAAAACTCAGTAGATATTGTCTTTCTGGATATACACATGCCAGTATTGAATGGATTCCAATTGATCGAAAAATTACGGACAAAAATCGGTGAAAATGTGCCGGCTTTTATTTTTACAACAGGCGACAAAGATATGGCACTACCTGCATATGAATGTGGGGCGATTGGATATTTCGTTAAATCCGGATTATTTAAACAATTTAAAATAACTGTTGAAAGAGTTCTTGAAATTATTACAAAAAATAAGGATAAACACATTTCGCATTCTAATAGTGACTACTTCTTCATAGAATCTGAAGGCTCACGTGTGAAAATGACTTATCGAAATATTGCATATTTAGAGTGCAGCGGAAATTATATTACCTTTATCGATGGCTCAGATGATAATAGATCCATTTACAATAGACCAATGCATTACATGGATTCATTTTTATCGAATCATGGATTTATTAGAGTACACAAGTCTTTCATCGTATCAATACATCATGTTCTTGCATTAAATGGAAATGACATAAAAGTTAATGTTCCCGGCAAAGGACCTAAACTAATTCCAGTTGGCGCAACTTACAAAGATGAGGTTCGGAAGCGGATTAACGTCGCGTAACTGCTAGTATATATAAATTCTTTAATTAAAATTTCTTTTGAATCGTAAAACTGAATTTCAATCGAAATTTTAAAGTTGCAAATTGAGAATAAGTTTATACTAATAAAATTGAAGTTCAAATCGGTATTTTGTGAGTTTAGACATTTTTTTTTATTAGAGAAAATAATCTTTTAGGTTTGGAGTGTTTAAATAACTTAATTACTAACCTAAAAAATTTAATTAAAATGAAAACAAAAGAAAGTGCTTTCGAAATGCTGAGAAATTATGAAATTTCATCACCTGAATTAGTAAAAGGAGGGGGATGGATTTGCTGTGGTTCATGGGCTGGTCCAAACGGAGCAACAACTTATGATTGGATGCAAATTGATTCCCAAGGCAATCCAACCGGCGTTTACGAATGCGATTTGGAGGATCACCAAGCACCAGGTATGCACTAAAAAAATAGCCCTTCGCATGGTGTGAAGGGCTTTAAAACCAAAATTTATATGAAGTATATATTCGTATTTTTAACTTGCATTGGTGCATCTTCGCTTAGATCTGCCACGATTTTATTAAAAACTCAGGACTCCATAATTAATCCTTTAATCTTTTCCAATAATTTCGGAAAGAAGATTTATGGCCGATCAGCTTTGTTTGCAAGTGGACAGAGAAAATTTCTTATAGGAGTATTTGATAGTAACAATAATGATACCTTAGATAAGTTAGATATTGTTGCTATTTCTGAACAAAAAAATAATAAAACAACACTTTTTACGAGTGCAGATAAAATGAATTCCAACTATTTTGGAAAGCTTAAGTTTATCATAATTGAAAATAACAAATATGAAGTTTCCATAGATGCATTCGACAAGGTTATAATTGGTAAAACCCAGTCAACGGCAGATATAAAGGAGTTTAATTTTATCGATTGTCTTGTCAATATTTTTCAGTATAAATCTATATTAATTGATTCGACATCAAGGAAAATTGATAGTATTGAGTTAACCAAATTTATCGGCAAACCAACTATTATTTATTATACCATTTCTCATTGTGCTCCGTGCGAGAAACTGAAACCCCTAATCAGTGAAATCCTATCCTCAAAGAAGATAAACCTAATTATTGTGAGCAATAATATAGATAATTCCAGTAAGGACTTTAGAACATACAAGAATAGATATTATTTTGACGGTATGATGGACAGATCAAAAGTCAGGAGCTATGGATTTCCTCAAGTAGTTGTGTTTGATAAAAACGGTAATTTCGTTGAAAGTGATAATGGTGGAAAACGTGAAGACCTTTTAAAAAAATATGCTTTTTCTAACTAGTGCTAATGACCTAAGTAGCCCGCAAATTATTAAAGGCTTAAAGGAGGCTATCGACTTAACCATCATCACAGAATTATCTCCACAGAATATTAAGTTAATTGATTTTAATCGATTAAGGACGATCGTTTTGAAGTCTGAAATTACAATGAAAGGCTGCATTAACCACGTAGAATATGAAGAGATCTTTTACTTCTTGAACTATTTATTCGGAAAGCCATCGATATCTATTTATGGACAAAATTTTGTTTCGCAACCTTCAAAACCGATGGTACTGGAGACCGCAAAACAGATTGGATTAGCTGTCCCCGATTTTATAATCACTAATAGTAAAAAAGTACTAATTGAGTTTCTAGCTAAAAAAAAACGGATAGTCTGCAAGTCGCTTCAATCTCAAAGATTATTTCGATTTTCGGACAATCCTTTTGAACGGTATAATCCATTCACATGTGAAATAGAAAGTTCAATGTTGGAAAATATTGATGAATATTTCTTTCCAAGTTTCTTTCAAGAATATGTCTCAAAAGATATAGAATTGAAGCTGTTCTATTTTAATGGAGTATTTTTTCCTGCTGCTTTGATTCCAAATACTAACATGGTGACTGATACTGATATTAAAGCTTCTCCGTATCGTTGCGTTCCCTATGCAATTCATGATCACTTACAGCAAAGACTTGATCAGCTGATGAAACATTTTAATTGGAGAATGGGTACTATCGATCTTTTAGTCAAGGATATGAAGATATTCTTTTTAGAAGTAAATCCAAGTGGTCAATTTGGAAACATTTCGTATGAATGCGGTTATGATATAGAAACATTTTTAACTAAGGAACTTATCAAAGAATATAAAAAATGATAGAATTTAACGCCGAGTATCGTGATAGTCTCAAGTCACGTTTACCATTAATTTACTTTTTTGCTAAGAGAAGAACTGTTGATCCGGATAATTACCAGCATATAACTATTGTTAATGATGAGAATTCTGATTTAGCACAGAAAAGACGTACCATTTTGTTTACAAAACCCATAACAAAGATCGAAATATAATGCCAAGCTATTTTAATATGTACCCTAATTGCGTGACTACAAAAGGTACCATAAATTCATTGATAGTTGACTATAAAAACGAATTATACTTTCGAATACCAACCTTTTTAATTGATGCTTTAAAGGAATTAAGTGAAAACAATTTTGAGCACTTATTATTAAAGTATCAAAGCGATCCAGATCTTTTGAAAAAAGTCAATGATCTCAAAGATTGGTTGGTTCGAAACAACATAGGAATGATGGCCTCTATCCCTAAATTTTTCGCTCCTATTAAAAATAATTTTGAGTTCTCTACTCTGTCAAATGTGGTCATTGAAATTTCTGACCCTATTGATTACTATTCAGCAAAAATGGAAAAAATACTCGTTCAGTTAATCCAGCTAAAATGCCAAGCAATACAACTCATTTTTATCAAAAAAATGAATTTGGACGCAGTTAAATTATATATGAAAATTTTTGAAACGTATATATTCAATTCGCTTGAAGTCGTTTTAACATTTGAACTTGAACCTTCACTTGACGAACTAAAGGAATTTCTCTATCAAAATTTGATGATTAAAAAAATATATGCATTTGGATGTAAAGTGCAAAATATCATACCACTACATAAACTCAATGCGGTAATTGTTTTTAGCACGCAAAGAGACTATAGCCCCTCGAAATGCGGATTCATTTGCAAAGAATATTTTTCTCTAAGTTTAATGACATATTTTGAAGGGCAAAAACATAACACTTGCCTCAATCAAAAGCTTGCTATCGATGCTGAAGGTAACATTAAAAATTGCCTTGCATTTAAAGAAGCTTTTGGAAACATCTCTAAAAACTCTATCCAGAATACAATACATGATGCAAATTTCCAAAAATATTGGAATATCTCAAAGAATCTAATACATACCTGCAAAGATTGCGAGTTTAGAAGCATTTGTACTGATTGTAGGGCCTATGTTGAAGATCCAGGTGATATTTATAGTAAGCCATTAAAGTGTGGTTATGATCCCGATACCGGCAATTGGGAATCTTGGTCATTAAATCCTCTTAAACAAAACATTATTGACTATTATAAATTGTGAACTCAGAGTTTTTTATTCCTATCTGAAAATACCCGCCCCTGATTTTTTGTACTAGAATAAATCATGTTCAAATAGCTGAGAGATCAATACAGACAATTTTTTCTTCATGAAAAAAAGTTGTTGTATCGTTGTATTATCAGTACTGACGGGGAAGCCAAAAACCGATTGAGAGTAGGCATATTTTAATATCTTTACAATGAAAAAATTAAAAATAAAAGGTAAATTGGATCTTAATAAAGAGACAATAACGAAACTAAATCCCGATCAACTCCAAGATGTTGTTGGAGGAGGCCTCTTTACAACTCAAGGCCCTTGTTATCCGAGTTTTGTTTCACAGTGTCAGTGCCATACAGCTCAGGTAACCGGATGTACTGGGGCTCTATCTGGATGCACAGTATGTTAATCATCGAGGAGGGTTAATTTAACCCTCCCTCTTAAAAAATAAATATGCTTAAATTATTTAAACAATGTCTTTTAAGTTTATTAGTATTATCCCTAAACTTAAATTGTTACTCACAGTCGAAAAGTTGTGTTCAGGACAACATTAGAGCCTTCAGCACGCTTTATGGCTATATAAGATACTTTTATCCATCAGATGAGGCATCTGAAATAGATTGGAATTCTTTCATAATTTTTGGCATACAACAGATAAAGGATATACGTAATACTGACTCTCTTTGTATCCAGCTCAAAAACTTATTTGCTCCAATTGCGCCTGCGGTAGAAATATCAGCAAAACCTATCAAACGCGATCTTATTTCTATATTAACTCCGGATAATACAGTTGGATTCGAAAAAATATTTTGGCAGCATTTGGGAGTCCGCGGAAGTATCAAAAACGACACATATCGGAGTAAGCGAACAAATCGTTCAGAGATAGGTTATATTTATTCAGCTGCTCAAAATAATTTATTTGAAAGCCAATTAGCAATAGGCGATCGTATCAACACGCAGATTTCAGACAATCTGTTTTGTGATGTTCCAATCTGCTTATACGGAAATTCAACAAGTACATATCCAGTCTCTAATACTGAAAAATTTAAGAAATTAAAATCTGATATCGCGGGAATCAATAATAAGGATACAAACTCTGTTTATAACAATTTAGCCTGTGTAGTTGTCGTAGACAATATTATAAGACATTTCTATCCCTATCGCGAAAAATTAGCAGGTTGGGATAAATTGGTTGACTCAGCCTTTCAGTTATGCGTAACTCCTATGCCGTACCTGAACCTAATTGGGGTTCTAAAAACTTTAATTTCGAATTTGAATGATGGACACTCAAATATTTGGTCATCGGTCATGACATTATCCTATTTCCCGGAAATAAATTTCAAGAATATTAACGACACGCTTATTGTAACTGATATCTTAAATAATAAACTCAGTGGAGTTATTTCTAAGGGGGACATAATTCTAAAAATTGATGAAGAAAATACAGATATCAAACTTAAATCCATCAAGAAGATAACGAACGGTTCGAAGCAGTATAAAGAATATTTTTCAGTAGTCAATATTCTTAAAGGGAAACAGGGGACGACACTTAAATTAAGAGTCAATCACAAAAATGAAGTTGTGGATTTAACTTTATCCAGAAATCTCACTTACGGCTCATTTTCATCGCTTATAAATGCACATGAATCATTCAAAGTGCTTGATAAAAATATATTATACTTAAACTTTTCAAAGAGTACCGAAAAAGTCGTGGATAGCTTGTTACTTGGAAAAAAGAATTATAAAGCCATTATATGCGATTTAAGAGGATATCCAAACAATAATCATGAGATTTTAAGTCATTTTTTGAAAGCTAATGACACTTGTGGAAATTGGTTTTTAGTGCCGCAAATACTAAATCCAGATTTCTCTCAAGTAACTTTTGAAGCATCAGGATGGAGACTTCCTTCACTGGAACCTAAAGTTAAATCACGCCTCTTTTTTTTAATTGATAATAGCGTGATCAGTTATGGCGAATCCTTCATGGCAATTGTAAAGCATTATAAACTGGGAACAATAATCGGCGATACTTCCGCTGGTACCAATGGAAATTTGAATTCATACGAACTTCCAGCGAATCTAAATTTCTC
>CAZMRM010000015.1:0-10066 GCA_964568515.1 uncultured Chitinophaga sp.
TGTAAAAACGGTATTTTTCTTTTACTGCTTCCTTGTATGCATTCATCATCAATTCGTAACCTCCAAAAGCACAAACCATCATCAACAATGTTGATTCCGGGGTGTGAAAGTTAGTGATCATACAGTTTGCGACGCTAAAATCATAAGGAGGAAAAATAAACTTGTTGGTCCATCCATTGTATGGCTTTACAAAGCCTTCGGTACTTACCGAAGTTTCAATTGCACGCATGGTAGTTGTTCCAACTGCACACACTTTCTTCTTGCTTTCACGTGATTTGTTAACGATATCACAAGCTTTTTGAGTAATTATTACTTGTTCAGAATCCATTTTATGCTTGGTCAAATCTTCCACTTCAACTGTGCGGAAAGTTCCTAAACCAACATGTAAAGTAACATTGGCAAAATTAACACCTTTTAGTTCCAGACGTTTTAATAATTCGCGGCTAAAGTGCAAACCTGCTGTTGGCGCAGCAACTGCCCCTTCATTTTTTGCATACACGGTTTGATAACGTTCTTTGTCATCATCTGTTGGTGCACGTTTGATGTATTTTGGAAGTGGTGTTTCACCCATATCTTCCAATGTTTTACGAAATTCTTCATAAGAACCATCAAATAAAAAGCGGAGTGTACGCCCACGGGAAGTGGTGTTATCAATTACTTCAGCCACAAGGGTATCATCATCTCCAAAATATAATTTATTTCCGATACGTATTTTACGTGCAGGGTCAACTAGCACATCCCATAAACGACTTTCAGCATTTAATTCACGTAATAAAAACACCTCGATTTTTGCGCCGGTCTTTTCTTTGTTACCATACATACGTGCCGGAAAAACTTTGGTATCATTTAATATCATACAATCTCCATCACTAAAATAAGACAACACATCTTTAAAAAGTTTGTGTTCAAATTTTCCGGTTTTACGGTTAACAACCATCAATCTTGCATCATCACGATTCTTTGCTGGTGTTTCTGCCAACAACTCCTTTGGAAGATTAAATTTAAATTGTGAAAGCTTCATATATTTTTTTTGTTTAGCTGCAAGAGCTTATGGAAGTCGATCTTCCTTCCTACGGAAGAGGCTATCACATAAATCTTACGGGATTTATACTAAAATTTAAGTCGGCAAAAATACAGTTATAAAAAGCGGATGTCAATAAAAATCGCAACTATTTTAGCTGAATGCCTAAAAACTTTTTTAATAAAGGCTGTCAGAGCGTTTTATTTTTTATTTGTTTCTCAAACATTTCCAGGGTCAACGCATCCTGAAGCTTGTATTCCCCTATTCTTGTCCTGCATAAAGCTGTTAAATGCGCACCACTGCCAAGCGCCTGTCCAAAATCCCTTGCTAATGAACGAATATATGTCCCTTTGCTGCAAATAATTTTGAAAGCCACTTCTGGTAAGGCTATACGCATAATCTTAAATTCAGAGATTGTAATTTCCTTCGATTTTATTTCTGCTGTTTCACCCGCCCGTGCAATATCATATGCGCGTTTACCTCCTATTTTAATGGCCGAGAACAAAGGTGGTATTTGCTGGATTTTGCCGACAAACTGCTCAGCAGTTTTATAAATAATCTCCTCTGTTAAGTGTTCCGTAGGATAGTGAGCATCAATTTCCTTTTCCAGATCAAAGCAAGGGGTTGTTGCTCCTACGTAAAAGGTACCGGTATATTCTTTCTCCTGAGCCTGGTATTGTTCAATATTTTTTGTCTGTTTTCCTGTGCATACGATCAACAATCCGGTTGCAAGCGGATCCAATGTTCCGGCGTGACCGATTTTTGGGTAAACCGGCTTCCCTTCCACAACAAGCGAAGAGTGATGCTTGATCGTATATTTCATCTTGTTCACGACCTGAAAAGAGGTCCACTGTAAGGGTTTGTCAATCAAAATGACTTCTCCTGATCTAAAATCGTAGGAATGCATTTTTAAACTATACTTAATTGATAACCGCTAAAATAAAGAAGAAGGATAATAAGGCCAACCAGAATACGGTAGTAACCAAATATTTTGAATCCATGTTTTGTCAAATATCCGATAAATGATTTAATGGCCACCATTGCCACAACAAATGCCACAATATTTCCAACAGCCAATATATTTAACTGGCTTCCGGTTAACTCGATTCCTTCTTTGTAATAATCCAATAATTTTTTTGCTGTCGCTGCAAACATGGTAGGCACTGCCAGAAAAAAGGAAAATTCTGCAGCGGCTTTTCTTGTCATTTTTTGAGTCAATCCTCCGATAATAGTGGCAGCAGATCTGGAAACACCCGGTATCATGGCGATTACCTGAAACAACCCTATTTTGAATGCTGACGCATAACTGGGGCGCTCATCCGTTTTACCTTCATCATTAAATAATTTGTCGAGAAACAAAAATAGCACACCGCCAAGGAATAACGTTACGCCAACAACGACAACGTTTTCCAATAACGCATCAATTACATCATTAAACAATAAACCAAAAATTACCGCCGGAATAAAAGCTACAAATAATTTAAGATAGAAATCAACGGTTTGAAAAAAACGTTTCCAATACAAAATGATTACGGACAAAATGGCTCCAAACTGAATCGCAACCGTAAATAGTTTTGTAAAAGGTTGTTGTGCAATTCCCATAACAGAGGAAGCAATAATCATATGACCGGTGGAAGAAATGGGCAAGAATTCAGTAATTCCTTCAATGATAGCTAAAATGATAGCTTGAATATAAGACATATTAAAATGAAATAGTAGAAATATAGAGAATGATGATAAGTGAAATAAGAGGTTAGGACCGGTTAATCATTCTCCTTTGATTTTTTCATGATCCCTAATAAAACGGTCACAAACCCTATTAAAATAACAATCGGTGAAAGAGTGATTCTTCTGAAACTAAAAATTTCATCGGCATTGAATTCATTTGGATCATCCGTTCCCCCACCGACCATAAGCATATAGCCAAATACAACAATAACAACTCCTATAATCAGTATACGATAATTCTCTTTTCCGAAAGCGAATCCGGTTTTTTTGATTTCTTTAGCCATAATGAAATAATTTGTCAGGCAAATGTACTATAATATTGCCAATAAAAATGTTAAAATAAGTCAATACTCTCTATCCGGCAAGCCATCGCATGTAAAGGCAAAACGGTAACGCTGGCAAAGATTTAATAGTATAAGTCGTCTGATTTTAACCGCAGGTATTTACGTACAGCCAGGGAGGTACTGATCCAGGAAATAATGATGCCCATTACAATGACCGATCCGAATAAATACAACAGCATTCGCTCATCCTGCAGTTCACGTAGTTCCGGTAATTGTTTTTGCGCAAAATTTAATAATCCGAGTAATAATAAAATAGCGATGATTGCCCCGTAAATACCGTGTTTGATTCCGTTGATAACAAAAGGACGCCGTATAAAGCCCTGTGTGGCTCCTACCAGCTGCATGGTTTTAATTATGAAACGTTTACTATATATGGAAAGACGTATTGTATTATTAATAAGTGCAAGTGCCACAACCATCAGCAAACTACAAAAAAATAAAATCACCAGACTTATTTTCTGAACACTTTCATTGATATTGTTGATCAGCGATTTTTGATAAATGACTTCTTTTGCCAGGTGAGTGTCAATAATCTCTTTTTCTATCCAGCTGACACTATCGGAATTCGCATATTCCGCTTTTAAATGCACATTGATGGAGGCCAGCAATGGATTGAATCCTAAAAAACTGATAAAATCTTCGCCCAGGTCTTCTTGCAAACGTTTTGCTGCTTCTTCTTTGGTAACAAACTCCGTTGATTTTACATAGCTGGATACATCCAGTGTTTTCTGTAGTTTTGCTATATCGGCTTCTTTTGCATTTTCATTTAAAATAATCTGAAAACCGATATTTTCCTTAACATGATCCGATAATTTTTTTGCATTCAGAATGATAATGCCCAATAAACCCAGCATGAATAATACGAGCGAAAGACTAACAACCGTCGTAATGGTTGATCCGGTTAATCTGCGTTTTGAATATTTATCCGACACAATCTTTTTTATAAGTTGGTACTAAATTAACCAATTAATTAATCAGGGATTTTGATATATGAAATTGAAATAAACAATCAAAGGTTAATAACCTTCTTTTGTTGAGTTGAAGTGACCTGTAAATGTCATAAATCCTGACCAAAATTACATAATACTCTTCTACAAACGTGAAAGTAATTTTGTGCTCGATCTATAATTTATAAAATCTTAAACGTATGATTATAAAAAAAACAATAGCTGTCCTTCTTATTACTATTACAACTTTGGCAACCGCACAGCATGATCATCCTGCTCATGATCATGCTATAAATGACACAGTCATCCATAAAATACCTATGAACAATGCATTTTCTCTTCATCTTCCGATGAGTCGTAATGGTTCTGGTACTGCTTGGTTACCCGATTCCACTCCCATGTTTGGTTATATGCTGCACTACAAAAAGTGGATGTTTATGGCGCATGGAAATGTTTTCCTAAGGTATATTAATCAGGATGTATTTAAAACGGGAATTCGGGGCGATGATAAAGTTGATGCTGTTAATTGGTTTATGTTTATGGGTCAGCGAAAAACAGGACACAAAGGATTGTTTCGTTTCAGCAGCATGTTTTCACTGGATAATCTGTGTGGTGGCAACGGATATCCGTTACTTTTTCAAACCGGTGAAAGCTGGAAAGGAAAACCATTGGTAGACCGTCAGCATCCCCATGATTTATTCTCTGAGTTATCCATCGCCTATACACATGCAATTAACAATAAAACCGATGTGTTTTTATATGCAGGGTACCCCGGCGAACCTGCATTAGGCTCTGTTGCATTCATGCACCGTGTATCATCATTATATAACCCGGATGCTCCGCTTAGTCATCATTGGAACGATGGTACTCACATTACTTTTGGTGTTTTAACCGCAGGCATACGTCTTCATAAATTTAAAATAGATGTTTCTTCTTTTACCGGTCGTGAACCTGACGAAAACAGGAATAATTTTGATCCCCCACGTTTTGATTCCTACAGTGGCCGGCTCTCTTTTAATCCCAATCCTTACTGGGCTTTTCAGCTATCTCAGGGTTTTATTAAAAGTCCCGAAGCGACCCATCCCCGAGAGGACGTTTATCGCAGCACGGCATCAGCTGTTTACAATAAAAACTTAGCGGGTGGCAGTTTCCTGTCTGCCACCGCCTTATGGGGTTTAAATTATGCGCATACGACTGAACATGCTGCTTTGATGGAAGCATCCTGGGTTATAAAGCGTATTGCCGTTTACGGTCGTTATGAATTTGTACAAAAATCTACAGAAGAATTAAACCTGCCTGAAACGGTTTTTGGAACACATACACTGTTCCCTGTTAATGTTATTACAGCCGGAATCAGCTATGATGTATTTCAAAAGAAAACAGGAAGAATTGCGATTGGTACCCAGGCAAGTGTTTATGCCGCCGATAGTCGACTCAACACGCTCTATGGAAAAAATCCTTTATCGACTGAAATTTATTTACGATTCTATCCACCTAGAATGCAAATGTAGATTACGTACGGGTTTTTGCGCTGCTGACACAGTAAGAGCCGTAAATTTGTATATTCGCGCTTCAAAACCGATCATTTGTTTTTAATAAATCATGGAATATAACTTTAGGGAAATAGAAAAAAAGTGGCAGGAATACTGGGCTGCCAATAAAACATATAAAGCAGACAATACTTCCGGTAAACCCAAGTATTATGTATTGGACATGTTTCCTTATCCAAGTGGTGCTGGCTTACATGTTGGCCATCCGTTGGGATATATCGCATCCGATATCTTTGCACGATACAAACGTCTGAAAGGTTTTAATGTATTGCATCCGATGGGTTTTGACTCTTTTGGTCTGCCTGCCGAGCAATATGCCATCCAAACAGGCCAACATCCGGAAATAACGACACGCACCAATATTGCACGTTATCGTGAGCAATTGGATAAAATCGGGTTTTCCTTTGACTGGGACCGTGAAGTGCGTACCTCCGATCCGGATTATTATAAATGGACACAATGGATCTTTGTTCAGCTTTTTAATTCCTGGTACAATACGGACACGGACAAAGCAGAAAATATCTCTACTTTAATAGAACAATTTAAAAACGGGTCCAGACCATTTTCAGAAAACAGATACGAGGTCTGGGCTGAACTCTCAGAGAAGCAGCAATCGGATATATTACTGGAATACCGTCTCGCTTATTTAAGTGATACCATGGTCAACTGGTGTCCGCAACTGGGAACCGTACTTGCAAACGAAGAAGTAAAGGATGGGGTTTCCGAGCGAGGAGGATATCCGGTTGAACGTAAACTGATGAAACAATGGAGCCTACGCATTACAGCATATGCCAACCGTTTGCTGGAGGACCTGGAAACAATTGACTGGACAGAAAGTATCAAAGAAGCACAACGCAACTGGATCGGCCGATCAGAAGGCACGAGCCTGCGATTTGATATTGAACAATCAGCAGGAGAACAGATTGAAGTATTCACCACACGACCCGACACTGTTTTCGGCGTATCCTTCTTAACACTTGCTCCCGAACACGAACTCGTACTCAAAATAACCTCAGAAGCACAACGCAAAGAGGTGGAAGAATATATCTTATTTGCCAAAAACCGCAGTGAACGTGAACGCATGGCAGATGTAAAAAAAATTACCGGTGTTTTTACCGGAGCATTCGCTTCCCATCCATTTACAGGGAAACAAATTCCAATATGGATAGGGGATTATGTGCTTGCCGGATATGGTACAGGTGCTGTAATGGCTGTACCCGGTCATGATTCCCGTGATTATGCATTCGCCAGACATTTTAATCTTCCGATCATTGAAGTTGTTGCCGGTGGTGACCTTAGCAAAGAATCATACGATGCCAAAGAAGGCAAACTGATTCATTCCGATTTTTTGAATGGGCTTGATGTAAAAGATGCGATTAAAAAAGTCATTGCTATTATTGAAGAAAGAGGGCTAGGAAAAAGCAAAATCAATTTCCGTTTGCGTGATGCTATTTTTGGAAGACAACGCTACTGGGGCGAACCCATTCCTGTTTATTACAAGGATGATATTCCTCACGTATTACCGGAAAGAGAATTGCCTTTATTATTGCCGGAAGTAGATAAATACCTGCCTACTGAAACCGGAGAACCACCTCTTGCAAGAGCAAAAAACTGGAAATATAAAGACCGGTATGAGTACGAATACAGTACTATGCCGGGATGGGCTGGTTCATCCTGGTACTACCTGCGTTACATGGATGCACATGATACAAAGGCATTTGCCTCCAGGTCGGTTGTGGATTACTGGCAAAATGTAGATCTATACATCGGAGGAGCAGAACATGCAACCGGACACTTGTTGTACGTTCGTTTCTGGACAAAATTTTTGTTTGACCTTGGATGGATCCCTTGTCATGAACCGGCTAAAAAGTTGATCAATCAGGGAATGATACAGGGAGTGAGTTCTTTCGTATACAAAATGAAGTTCGACATTATAGCAGTAGATATTAAAATAAACACAGAACATCTCAATGAAAATGACCCTAATTATCATTATCAAGCCGCCATGTGGCTAAATAGTCTGCATCCTCATTTTATAAGTACACAGCTATACCATAAAACATACTACCCAACTGGTAATATAGATGAAAAGTTATCTGATAAAATTGAGCGACAGATTAAAGAAATAGAAGAGAAAGTTAAAAAAGAAATACCAGGATTTAAACACAATATAAGATTCAATGGAGCCATAATCCCTTTACATGTTGATGTCAATATTGTAAACAATAATGTTTTGGATAGGGAAGCTTTCCAAAACTGGAGAACAGAATACAAAGATGCTGTTTTTATACTGGAAGATGATGGGAAGTACATTTGTGGAACTGAAATTGAAAAAATGTCCAAATCAAAATGGAATGTGGTTAGTCCGGATGACATGGTTCAGCAATACGGTGCCGATGCATTGCGCCTGTATGAAATGTTTCTTGGCCCACTGGAACTCTCCAAACCATGGAACACAAATGGTATCAGTGGTGTTTCCAATTTCATAAGAAAGCTGTGGCGCCTGTATCATCAGGGAGGCCCGATCACGATCAGTAATGAGCCGGCAACAAAATCAGAACTAAAAACACTGCATAAAACGATCAAGAAAATTACCGGTGATATTGAAAATTTTTCTTTCAACACATCCGTCAGCAATTTTATGATTTGTGTAAACGAATTAACGGAACAAAAATGTAATAAACGGGAAGTTCTGGAGCCACTGGCAATTATTATAGCGCCCTATGCCCCACACTTAGCAGAGGAATTATGGAGCCGGTTAGGACATACGGATAGCATCACTTATGCCACCTTCCCCGAATTCAAAGAAGAATTCCTTGTAGAAAATGCATTTAACTATCCTGTTTCATTCAATGGTAAAACACGCTTTTTCCAGGAATACGATCTTTCATTATCCAAAGAAGATATTGAAAAAGAAATACTAAATCTTGAACAAACTCAAAAGTACCTGGAAGGTAAAACACCAAAGAAAATCATTGTTGTGCATAATAAAATAGTCAATATTGTTGTTTAGTAAACAGGCTGTAGAACCTGTCAAAATGCCTTTAAAACTATTGTTTAAAGGCATTTTTTGCATGGCACAGCGTTTGAATACGGCCAACAACTAATCCCTATATAATGAAGAAAATTGTTTTGATCGGAACGGTACTCACAATCTGTTTATCGTTCCGAAATGATTCTCAGAATTTTCCTGTTATCGAAAAAGACAGCACCCAACAAGATCTTCCTGAACTTAAAAACAAAGCCTTTAAAAGAGGCGAAGTTTTGTCGTATCGTTTGCATTACGGCATTATCGATGCCGGTGTTGCCACTCTCACCGTAACCGATGAAGAAAAAGAATTTGCCGGCAGAAAAACTTTTCATGTGGTAGGAACAGGATCTTCCAAAGGAACATTCGATTTCTTCTTTAAGGTTCGTGATCGCTACGAGAGCTATATTGATGAAAAGGCGCTTGTTCCCTGGATATTTATCCGGCGCGTTTCCGAAGGAGGTTATACTATTAACGAAGATTATATATTTAATCATTACACTCAAAAAGTAAATACCGGAGATCATGTTTTTGATATACAACAAAATATGCAAGACATGCTTTCCGCTTTTTACTATGCACGAACAATGGATTTGAGGAATGCAAAGCCAGGCGACATATTTACAGTAGACTGTTTTATGGATAAAGAAATTTATCCTTTAAAAATAAAATTCGTAGGAAGAGAAAACATAGAGATCAAATTAGGAAAATTCAGATGTGTTAAATTCAGACCTGTTGTTCAAAAAGGCCGGGTCTTTAAACATGAAGAAGATTTGAATATATGGTTAACAGATGATGATAATCATATTCCACTAAAAGGCAAAGCTAATGTGTTAATCGGTTCGGTACAACTTGAATTAACAAGCTATTCCAATATTGCGAATCCCATTTCAAAAATACAATAAGCAAAAAAATCCGGTGAAATTAGATCACCGGATTTTTTTTAAAATTGAAGTTGGTTTACAATCTCCAATTTTCCACTTCCAATTCTTTGCGAACTTGTTTTCTTTTCTGATGTTTATCATCTTCGTTTGTATTACCCTGACGTTTTAAATATTGCATTGCAGCAAATGTAATAATCGCTCCTCCTGCCATACCTTCCATCACTAAACTTATAAAGAGGGTGAATGCATTCATAGATGCTCCTATTCTTGTATTCTCCCTAACGCTTTCTAATATCATAGGATCAAAATACATAATGTATACACTCATAAAAACAGAAAAGGAAACAACACAAACAGTACTAATGTAAATTCCCTGTGCCCAACCTTTCAAGTAAAATTCATCTTCCTGCAGGTCGTTTTTTAATTTATTAATACCATAAGCAATTCCAATTGCCGCTATTATAAAGTTAAAAAAACGCAGTTCCAATACATGCGCCAATCCCACGGCCTTCATAATAAAAAAATAGGCTACTAATGCTGCGGCAGTTATTAATCCTATGGTAA
>CAZMRM010000015.1:10076-19643 GCA_964568515.1 uncultured Chitinophaga sp.
ATCCATTTCTTTCAATTGAAGGTTTTGTTTCCATGATTTCAATTTGTTAAAAGTTAAACATCAATTTCTAGTAAAACACTAGTTTTAAAAATCGTGCCGTATAATTTTTATCGTTTAAATTTGGGTTCTATTTCTTAATATTGTAGGATCTCTTAAGCGAAACTGTATGGAACTAAAACCGGAAATTATTGAAAAGATTAAATTATTAGATGAAAAATATCAGGCTATGGGGCAAAATCTATCCTCTTATTTGGACGGGTTACTTTATGCCAACTATTTAACTTACTGGGATTATATTCACCTGGATACGTTATTAAGCTTGCAGAACCCAAAAACAAATATTCCGGATGAGGAAATATTTATAATGTATCATCAGATTACCGAACTGTATTTCAAACTTTGCCTGCATGAATATTATCAGTTAAAAGAAAAGGAGAACCTGGATATAACTTTTCTTATGGAGCGGGTAGGTCGCATTAACCGTTATTTTGAAGCACTTATTAACTCTTTTAATATTATGGTGGATGGCATGGATCCTCAGCAATTTTTGAAATTCAGAATGAGCTTGCTGCCTGCAAGCGGATTCCAATCCGGCCAATACCGAATGATTGAGATTTGCTCCACCACTTTTAAAAACATTGTTGCTAAAGATGTGAGAGAATCCTACCCGGATGTTGTTTCTGATGAACTTATTGACGAAATGTATGATCATATTTATTGGAAAGCCGGTGCAACAGAATTGGCTACCAATAAAAAAACATTAACGCTTGTGCAATTTGAAGAAAAGTATTCGGATACATTTAAGGATCTCGCAAAAAAATTCAAATACGGAAATTTACTCTACTTATATAATAGCTTACCGGAATCGGACAGACAAAATAACGAATTGAAAATTGCCTTACGTCAATTGGATGTCAATGTGAATATCAACTGGCCTTTGTCTCATTATAAATCAGCAGTGCGTTATTTACATAAAGATCCTGTAGATATTGCTGCAACCGGAGGAACAAACTGGCAAAAATATTTACCGCCACGTTTTCAAAAACGTATTTTTTTTCCTGAATTATGGAATAAAGAAGAAGTGGAGGAATGGGGCAAAAGCTGGGTAACTGAAGTTACCGCCACGAACATGAAATAAAAAAGGGGATATTTAGCCCCAAAACGGGGCTATTATAATAAAAACCACAGCAAAAATTATTGCTGTGGTTTTTTTTACCATCCTAATATCCAGGCAAAAATAAGAGGAGCCACGATAGTAGCATCAGACTCCACTATGAATTTTGG
Source organism: uncultured Chitinophaga sp. (assembly GCA_964568515.1). Classification (GTDB taxonomy): domain Bacteria; phylum Bacteroidota; class Bacteroidia; order 2-12-FULL-35-15; family 2-12-FULL-35-15; genus 2-12-FULL-35-15. The sequence goes on from CAZMRM010000015.1 coordinate 11,361, forward strand.
AGTATTGATGTCCAATTTACCCCAGGTAATCTTTTCATTCGGTACGGCTCCTGAGTAGGAACCATAGCTGGTTGTGGAATCGGAGATCTGACAGAAATAACTCCAGAAGGGAATATTCTCCATTTCCATGTCCTGGTACAACATCGGTACAACACAGATAGGGAAATCCCCGGCAATTCCTCCACCGATCTGAAAAAATCCGACTCCTTTGCCAGATGAATTTTTAGTGTACCAGTCTGCTAACCACGCCATGTACTCTATTCCTGATTTCATGGTAGTTGCTTTTATTTCTTTTTTGATAACATAGGATGCGAAGATATTTCCCATCGTAGAATCTTCCCAACCCGGAACAACCATCGGTAAATTTTTTTCGGCAGCTGCTAACATCCAGGAATCTTTAGGATCGATCTCGTAATATTGTTTCAATTCTCCGCTCAATAATATTTTGTACATGTATTCGTGAGGGAAGAATCGTTCACCGTTTGTATCTGCGTCCTTCCAGATTTTATGTATGTGCTTTTGCAGTCTTCTGAAAGCTTCTTCCTCAGGAATACAGGTGTCAGTAACACGATTGTAATGATTTTCAAGTAAATCCCATTCATCCTGTGGTGAAAGATCACGATAATGAGGTACTCTTTTATAATGAGAATGAGCCACCAAGTTCATAATATCTTCTTCCAGATTGGCTCCCGTACAGGAGATGATATCTACTTTTCCTGCGCGTATCATTTCAGCAAGTGATTTCCCCAATTCTGCAGTGCTCATTGCTCCTGCAAGCGTTACCATCATCTTACCACCTTCTGTAAGGTGTGTTTCGTAGCCTCTTGCAGCATCCACTAAAGCTGCAGCATTAAAATGCTTATAATGTTTTTCAATAAAATTCGAAATAGGACCTTTGCTCATGATTTAATGTATTTAAATAAGTACAGGGAGGCAAAAGTAAGCTATACATTCAACTAATTCAAGCTAAAATGATCCCCTTTTTTATGTATTTTTATTAAAAAAAATTATGGAGCAGGATTTACTCAAATTGAAAAAAAACATTCGGATTTCATCGATCATTGTCATTCTTACCTGCGCCTCAATGGCCATTTCTCCTCAAATAAAAATCATAAGAGCAGTTGATTTTTTACAAATTTTTGCAGCAGGAGTTGCCTTTGGAGCTTTACTGGTTAATCTGATGACTTTTCGCAATAAAAGGAAACAGTATTAAAATCAATTAATCAAGGCTTCTTTTCTATTATTGGCAGGATTTTTTGTTGTAGTCTTGAAAACAAAGATATGAAACAAGAAGCCGTACCATTTGCACATCATGGAATTACCGGAGGCATTTCCGTGAAGCTTAGGAAGAATACAAGTTTTGACGATTTTTGTGCTAAGCACCTACCTACCTACGACCCTGACCGTTTTGAGGCAGTTGCGATACGACTGTTTTCAGGGGAAGAATCCATTATCACAGTTTACGCACTTGATAAGAGCCGGCAAGAAGGAAGCAATTACAACCCTGAAAAGCTTCCTGTAAAAAAATTTAAAATACATACACTTGATCCTGCTTCCATCTTTAGTCTTTTTGAAGAATACAATTTCACTTTACAGGTTGGCAATTATGACATTAAAGACATGGAAGTAATGAATAAATAGTTCGGATCTTGCACCGATACTTTTCAAAATTTATTTCTGTTCTCCAAAAATGAAACCTATTGCTGATGTGCAAGCTTTTGCTATCACCCTGAAAAGAAGGAACGCAATGTACCTTTTAATACCTTCTGCTCCCTTTTACCACAATCAATTAATCTTAGCAGGCTGGCAAAATTTTGCATCACTAACGTGCTTTCCCGACTCCGTTCGAAAACGACCCTTTATCTGTAATTCCAAATTTATAATACCATGTTTTGGTACAAACTTCCCAATAGTCATTTAAATTTTTGTTAAGAAAAAGAATAGTGACTTTTTTTGCCTTATTTTTGCTTTTATCGGCAACATTTACTAACTTATCGGAATATTTTCCACATTTAGCAAAGTCAAAAGTTTTAAAATTAGAAACGGAGGTTCATTATGAAACGAGTATTAGTAATCGATGATGACCAAATGATTTTACAATCCATAGCTTTCAATTTAAAAAATGAAAATTATGAGATCATTACAGCCGAAGATGGATACCATGCATTGGAACTGGTCGACAAATCAAAAATTGATGTAATTATCTGTGACATCATGATGCCTACCATTTCGGGGCTGGGTTTATTATCTCTTTTGAAAAATTTTTATTTAAATAATATTCCTGTTATTATAATTTCTTCTTTAAATAAAGAAGATGTAGAACCTTCTGCTTTAGACATGGGGGCAAGTTTCTTTATGCCTAAACCACTGGACTATGATGAACTTACAAAATATGTGAAAAAACTATCGAACAGAGTTATTCATTAACAAAGCTTTCATCCTTTAAATTCAATTATTTCTTGTTATGTTCATTTTGCAATCAAAATTGATATTGTGTTTATAAAACTAAATAATTACTTTTAACCCGCTTTAGTTTAAACAACAATTTATTCAAAATGAAAATCCCCACCAGCATTAAGAAGTATTACTTCTCTGTTTCATTCATTTTAGCAACTGTTTTATTATCTGCTCAATTATCCTTTGGCCAGTGTTGTGCTAAAGTGAAATCTACAAAAGCGTGTAAAGACTACAACAATGGTACAGCCACGATTACGCCATGTGCAGCTGACAATTACACATATAAATGGGATGATGCTTCTGCACAAACAGGGCCTGTTGCCGTAGGATTATCTGCGGGTATTTACCATGTTGTTATTTCTTATGCTGGGGTTACATGCCCTGCGATCCAAGTTGTTATTGAAGATTCTATTTGCAACAATTATATCATTCCGAACATTTTAACTCCAAATGGAGATGGCATCAATGATAGCTTTGTTATTAAAGGGTTGGAAACAGGGGCTAAATTAACAGTATTCAACAGATGGGGAACAATTGTTTATTCTAATAATGATTACAACAATGATTGGACTCCTTCTAATTTAGCAGATGGCATTTATTTTTATACGTTAGTGATTCCATCTCTTGAAAATATAAGCGTTAAAAAAAATGATCCTTCAAAAGGTTTTATTCATATTTTATCTGGTAAATAAATTTTCTAATAAAAAAGGGTAAGTAAAAATTGTACAAAAAAACCGACTATAAAACCCGTGTATACCTGAGCAGGTGTGTGGGCATTTAGCCGGAGGCGTGCATATCCAATAAACCCGGCAACTATAATCAGTAGTAAAAAAACGGATTCCAAATTAATCTGTAATCTATAAGACATTCCCAATACAGCACCTGCCACTCCTCCAATACCTACTGTATGCGCACTAATTTTCCACCGGTTATTTATGATTAAAGTGAGCATGATGGTGCAGGCCGCACCAAGAATGACGATTTTAAAAATGGGCAGAAATGATGTATTGTAAAAAAGGTATAACAGCGCCAGGTAATAGAGTACAGCACTCCCATAAGGAATGATTCGTTCTTGTTGTGTCTCCATTTCCAGGCTACGAATTTTGCCCATTTTTAATAGTACAAAAGCATTTATTGCAGGCAGAATAAACGTGAAAAAGAACGTAATTCCTGTAATAATCAGTTTTACTTTGAATGGTACAAAGGTGGAAATATAATTTTTTGTAATAAAAATAAGAATGAATCCATAGGTTGGCATCAACAATGGATGAAACACAATAGAAATAAATTTAGCAATCTTCGTCTCCATTTTACCGGAAACTGACAATTCCTGATTTTCTTCCATTATAATTCTTTCCTTAAGCGTGCCACAGGAATATCCAATTGTTCTCTGTATTTAGCTATTGTTCTGCGGGCAATATTGTATCCTTTTTCTTTAAGAATTTTAGTGAGTTTATCATCCGTTAAAGGTTTCTTTTTACTCTCTGCTGCGATACAATCTTCCAGGATTTTTTTAACTTCTCTGGTTGATACCTCTTCTCCGCTATCAGTGGATAACGACTCACTAAAAAAGGTCTTTAATAAGAAGGTGCCAAAAGGAGTTTGTACATATTTGCTATTTGCAACACGTGAAATTGTTGAAATATCTAAACCGACGCGTTCAGCAATGTCTTTCAGGATCATTGGTTTTAAAAGTGTTTCATCTCCTTCTAAAAAATAATCTTTCTGATATTCCATGATCGCGTTCATTGTATACAACAACGTATAGCTACGTTGTTGAATGGCATCAATGAACCATTTAGCACCATCCAATTTTTGTTTAACAAACATGGAAGCTTCTTTACTACTCTTATCTTTTGTTTTCGAGTACTCTTCCATCATCTTACTATATGCCTTGCTTATTCGAAGTTCCGGAGCATTACGGGAATTCAGTGATAATTGTAATTGTCCGCCTTCATCCATTGAAATGATAAAATCGGGAATTACCTGCTGTAAACTCTTTTGTCCATCAGCCATCGAATTACCGGGGCGAGGATTCAATTTTAAAATTTCATGAATAACATCTTTTAAAATCTCTTCATCAATTTCCAGTTTTTTGGAAATTTTATCATAATGCTTTTTGGAAAATTCATCCATTTGTTTTTCTACAACTTCTGTTGCCAACTGAATAATCCCTGATTGTGGTTGTTTTTTTCTCAATTGAATTAGCAAACATTCACGCAGATCACGTGCACCCACACCGGCCGGATCAAATTCCTGAATGACTTTCAGTAATTTTTCCATCTCCTCTTCGGTTGTATCAACATTTTGTGAAAAAGCAATGTCATCAACAATAGAAGCCAAGTCTCTTCTTAAATATCCGTCATCGTCTAAATTTCCTATAAGGTATACAGCAATTTGGTATTCTCTGTCATCAAGATCTTTCATTCCCAGCTGGCTCTCCAACATATCCTGAAACGAAACACCAACGGAAAACGGTATTTCCTTGCGTTCTTCATCCGGACTTGTATTGTTTACTTTTAACTTGTATGACGCTCCCTCATCATCATCCATATAATCACTGATGCTAAAATCATCCCGTTGATTCTCTTCCTCTGAATCTTCAAAATCATCCTCTTCTATTTCTGAAATTTCCTCTTCTTCATCCGGACCCTCTTCTAAAGCCGGGTTCAGTTCCATTTCTTCTTTAATGCGTTGTTCCAGCGCTATGGTTGGTAATTGCAGTAATTTCATCAGCTGAATTTGCTGAGGAGAGAGTTTTTGTAATAGTTTTTGTGATTGTACTTGCCTTAACATAATCCTTCAATAATTAGTTGGGGTAAAATTAGGAATATTTGTGCCACACTTTAGATGATTTTATTAACGGCTTATTTCCTTCCAATAATCCATTCAAATGGCTGTAAATACAGCCATTTGAATGGATAGTAAATTTTAAGATCATTTTATATGTGCAAGAAATTCTACACCGTTTAGCCTTAAAAATTACAAAAAAAATTTAAATTATTAAAATTCTGCTGTTTTAGGTGCTCTTGGAAATGGAATAACATCACGGATATTGGTCATCCCTGTTACAAACAAAACCAATCGTTCAAAACCTAACCCGAATCCGGCATGGGGAGCTGTACCAAATCGACGTGTATCCAGGTACCAGTATAGTTCATCTGCAGGAATATGCATTTCTTCCATACGTTTTTCCAGCAAGTCGAGTCGTTCCTCTCTTTGTGAACCGCCCACAATTTCACCAATACCAGGGAACAGGATATCCATGGCACGTACGGTTTTATTATCCTCATTCAATCGCATGTAAAACGACTTAATATCCTTTGGATAATCCGTTAGGATCACAGGTTTTTTAAAGTGCTTTTCAACCAGGTAACGTTCGTGTTCGCTTTGCAGATCTGCACCCCAGTTTTCGATTAAGTATTTGAATTTTTTCTTTTTATTAGGAGTGGAATTTTTTAAGATCTCGATTGCTTCCGTGTAAGTAAGTCGTTCAAAATCATTGGATAAGCAAAAATTCAATTTTGCCAGAAGATCCAATTCAGAGCGCTCTTCCTGTGGTTTCGATTTCTCTTCTTCCAATAAACGGCTTTTCAAAAACTCTAATTCATCTTTGCAATTTTCCATTGCATACCCAATCACATACTTTAACAGGTCCTCTGCCAATTGCATGTTATCATGCAAATCAGCAAAAGCCACTTCCGGCTCTATCATCCAGAACTCTGCTAAGTGACGTGTGGTATTAGAGTTCTCTGCACGAAAGGTTGGGCCAAATGTATAAATTTCGCCCAATGACATCGCTGCTAATTCTCCTTCTAACTGACCGGACACTGTCAGATTGGTAGATCTTCCAAAAAAATCCTGTTTAAAATCAATCTCTCCGTTTTCGGTTTTGGGTGGATTCTTCAAATCCAGTGATGTTACACGAAACATTTCTCCCGCACCTTCAGCATCGGAGGCGGTAATAATAGGGGTATGCAAATACACACATCCACTTTCATAAAAAACCCGGCGTATTGCAAACGCCAATGTATGTCTTACTTTAAAGACCGCATTAAAAGTTGTGGTTCTAAAACGCAAATGTGCAATTTCTCTTAAAAATTCGAGACTGTGTTTTTTAGGTTGTAATGGAAACTTTTCTGCATCACTGTCTCCTAAGATAACAAGTTCTTTCACTTTTACTTCAACGTTTTGTCCTTTCCCCTGAGACGCGGTCAATTCTCCTGTTACAGCAACAGCAGCACCAGTAGTCAGCCTTTTTAATAAAGCTTCATCTGTATTATTAAAGTCAACAACAGCTTGTAAATTATGGATAGTAGAACCATCATTGATCGCTATAAACTGGTTATTGCGAAAGGTACGTACCCAACCTTTAACTGTTACTTCTTTACCAAAAGTAGTTGCACTCAGTAATTCTTTTATTTTAGTTCTTTTCATCGGATGCTTAATTGCGACTGCAAAAAAACGAATTTTTTTAGGGGATAACAAACCATTTCCTTTTTTCACCCTAGAATCTACGAGACCAGGATATTTTATTTTCATAAAATTTCAGCATTTTAACAAAACACCGGTCAACATTCTCTGTTATTTTTCTTTTTTCAAAATCCGCTTATTAATTTTAATTAACTAATAATCAACATTTTAAATACTATTAAAAGAAAATATCATAAAGGAAACTTTGGAAATAAAAAATGTTTCCATAGTTTTGCGGCCGAATTAAAACGAATCAATCAATGGAAACAAAAGACAGGGTATTGCAAGGTGCAGAAGAGCTGTTTTTTAAATATGGGATTAAAAGTGTCACGATGGACGATATTGCCAAGCATTTGTCTATTTCAAAAAAAACCATTTATCAATTTTATAGTGATAAAAATGAAATTGTAGACACTTTAATGAGATTAAAACTGGAAGAAGATAAAAATGCAGCACAACAAATTCATCAAGAGTCTGAAAATGTAATCCTGGAAGTTTTTGGATTAATGAAACACATTAGCCAGATGATTTCGAAACTTAATCCAAATGTTTTTTACGATTTGCAAAAGTACCATCCTGAAACATGGAAACTATTTGCAGAGTTCAAAGAATACTGTATTGAAAACCTGGTTGAAAAAGCAATAAAAAAAGGGATTGCTGATGGTCTTGTCAGAAACGATTTCAATACCAAAATAATTGCACGGCTACGAATGGAAGAAATACAATGGGGATTTGATGTTGTCGCATTTCCGCATGATAAATATAAGATGCTGGATGTTCAACTGGAACTGCTTGATCATTTTTTACATGGTATTTGTACATTAAAAGGACACAAACTAATCAATAAATATAAGCAGGTAACTGAAGAGGAATAACACCAACCAACACAAATAATAACAATTGAATTACTAAATTATGAAACGATTAATCATAATATGGGCATTGGCAGGAACTATCAATGCCTTCGCCCAAGAAGGAGTAAAAGAAACGGCACCCGCGGCCTTTTCGTTGCAGCAAGCCATTGATTATGCCCTGCAAAATCAGAAAGATGTAAAGAATGCTATTTTAGAAGAACAGATTGCCAAGCAGAAAGTAAATGAGGTTGCTGGAGCCGGATTGCCTCAGATTAATTCCAGCTTCGATTTAAAATACTGGTTTGAAATTCCAACTCAGGTAATTTATGGAGCCGATGTATTTGGGATACCTACCGGATTGGGGGCTCAGTATTTTCCATTTCAAATGGGAACCGATTATGTGGCAACTGCCGGAGTGGAAGCAAGTCAGTTATTATTCAGCGGTGAATATTTACTAGGATTGCAAGCATCAAAAGTGTATGTACAACTTTCTAACAAA
>CAZMRM010000016.1:0-6376 GCA_964568515.1 uncultured Chitinophaga sp.
AGTGTCTTTTGTCCTGCTCGATTACAATAGCATCTTCGGAAAACATTCGTTTGATAAATTCGAATCGCATTAAAACTCTTTTCTCCGGTTTATCGGCGCGTGTAAATACACGTGTGAGTTTTGTAAGATATAACTTATTGTTTTCCGCCATTTCTCTGAAAAATTCACCTTCCTTGATGGGTAGGATAATATAGAATTTTCCTGTTGGATTCAATAGTTGCAATACGCCTTTTAATAAATCATCAAATGGTAAATGGTCGGTGTGTCTTGCATTGGTACGTGATTCTTCCAACGCTTTTGAAGAATCGATAAAATAGGGAGGATTGCTTACAATGAGATCATATTTATGATTGATCGTTGTTGTAAATTGTTGTAAAGAAATATGATGAACATGGATTCTGTCTTTCCATTGGCAAGCATTCACATTTTCGCAAGCCTGTATATAAGCATTCTTGTCAATGTCAATTGCATCTATACGTGCTCCGGAGCGTTGTGCAAGCATGAGGGCAATAATACCGGTACCTGTTCCAATGTCGAGAATTGATTTAGCATGTGAAGGATTTACCCACGAGCCAAGAAGGACGGCGTCTGTGCCCACTTTCATGGCACATTTGTCCTGATTAATTGTAAACTGCTTAAAAACAAAAAAAGGATTGGGCATAAATGTCCATTTCTGAAACAAAAAAATCTTACCTGAACTTACCTTTAGTATTATAAAGATAAAATAATTTTCCGAATAAAAAACAAATTATCAATTATCGGCTTCTTTTTCCGGTTCATCATTTGGTTTTTGAGTAGTAGTGTACAGATCGATAAGACCGTCTGGTGCATCCAGCTCCAGATGTCTTTTGTTTCGGTCAATCTGAATAATGAATTCTTTTCTGGCAGGAATCAGTATCTCATATTGATTCATTTTGATTTTAAAGATGGCTTGTTGTGGAAAATCAAGTACCTCTTCTACAACACCTATATCACCATGATGTCTGTCACTTACTGTGTATCCAGGCATCTCATGAAAGTAAAATTGCTTTCCCTTTAGGGGAGGAAGAGCTGACAAAGGCAAATACAGTCCGCACTTTAATAACTCTTCTGCTTTTTCAATCGTATCAATCCCTTCCAGTTGGACCGTTGCATTGTTATTTCGTATTTGAATACGTTGAATAAAAAAAGGAATCAATGAATTATTCAAATCAATAAATACAGCATCTAATTTTGTATAACGTGTTGGATCATCAACGTCGAGTACAAAGGTAAGTTCTCCACGATTGCCTGATCGTTTAGCAATATAACCTAAATTAAAACATTCCCTTTTCGTCATATTCGTATGATTTAGGAGTTTATAATAACGGTTAAATGTCCGGCATGATGCTTTCCGTGCCAGGCATATAAAGCCAGTAATTCGTCTAATTGAAACTCGCGGTTGTACTCTGGATGTGTATATTTACGCAGGAGTGAAGATGGATCAAGTGATTTTAATAAATATACCATGCGCTGGTGTATACCCTCTATTAGCTGAAGAGAACACGTAATGGGTAAGTCCGTACTATCGTTCAGCAGTGCCCAGGCGTCCTGATTATAGGGTTTTATTACGGGAGAATCCTCCGTCAGGGAAAGTTTAATACGTATGTATGCATTCATATGACTATCTGCTATGTGATGCACAATTTGCTTTGCATTCCATCCTCCGGGACGATAACTCCTCCCCAGTTGTTCTGCTTTGAGTTCAGAAGCGATCGTAATCAGTTGTTTGGGAAACAATTCAAGTTCGGTAATGTGTTTCTGATTATCCGCTTGTGTATAGGATTTACCATATTCGAACTTCCCAGCAGGGTATATGTTACGATCCATTTTAAATGATTTTAGTAAAAAAGGCAGCTGAATGGAGTTCAGCTGCCTTTTTAAGTGAATGAAATGGTGACTATGCTTCTGCTTCAGGAGCTGGAGCTGCTGCTTCGGCAGCAGGTGGTGTCTCAGGAGCTTCTGGTGCAGGTGTATTTTTTGCAGCGATCTTAGAAGCTTTTGCTTCTTTAACAGCAGCTTCGGCAGCAAGGCGCTTTTTATATGCTTCTTGTTGATTAGCAGCCAATTTAGAAACTTTTGAATTAATTTTTGCTTCTTTTTCAGAAATCCATTTTGCAAATTTTGCATCTGCTTGTTCTTGCGTTAATGCACCCTTTGTAACACCACCTTGTAAATGGTTTTTGTACATCAGTCCTTTGTAAGAAAGGATTGCGCGACAAGTATCTGTAGGTTGAGCCCCGTTTCTTAACCATTGTAAAGCTTTTTCACTATCAAGGTCAATAGTTGCAGGGTTTGTAGTTGGGTTGTACGTACCAATTTTCTCAATAAACTTACCGTCTCGAGGTGCACGACCATCCGCAATTACAATGTGGAAAAAAGCACTTGCCTTTTTACCATGTCTTTGTAATCTGATTTTTACTGGCATTTTGTTTAAAATTTTTTAATGATTAGTTAATAATCTACCTCCTGATATTTCCAAGAAGGAGTGCGAAAGTAATAATTATTTATTAATTAAATACACTTCACAATAAATTAATTGTACTTTCGCAGCCGCAATAAAAATAAACATTCCCAGACGTGTCGCTACGAAAGTTTTAAAACAGCAGATGAATAACATTTTTTTAATGTTAAATTTTGTTTTCTCCGGTTTTTTTAGCTTACTTTTGTACAAATTTTTAAAACACCTATATGCATGTCAAACTCTACTTCATCTATTCTTGTACCTATTGATTCTACTGAACAAACCATTATTGCTCTAAATCAGTCTTATAATTTGGCAAGATTAACGAAATCGAAAATTGTGCTTCTGACAGTTGAAGAAGAAAACACGAATCCCATTACCATTCAAAAAAAATTGGCAGAGTTGGCCAAAGAAGCTGCTGAAAAATCAGGCTGTCCGGTTGAAACGATGATCCGTAAAGGAAATGTTTATGAAGAGATCAATAAAGTGGCAGATGTTCTGAATCCATTATTGATGATTGGACTCAGTTCAAAAATTACACTGAATAAAATCATCGGTCAAAATGCATTCAAAATGGTAAGAGAATCGAAGCATCCGGTGATCACCATCCGCGGAAAAGTTCACCGCGACGGATGTAAAACAATTTTACTTCCATTGGATCTTACCAAAGAAACACGTGAAAAAGTGGATCGCGCAATGGAATTGGCTCAAAAATTTAACGCAAATATCCGGATCATTTCCATATTGACTCAATCGGATGAGGAATCTGAAAACAAACTGATTTCATACTCTAACCAAGTCTGGAAACACATTAAAAACCATGGGATACGTTGTACAATCAAAACATTGAGAGGAACAAATGTGCCTCAAATGATTCTGGATTATGCACATGAAGTGGAAGCCGATTTAATTCTGATTATGAGTAAGGCAGAATTGAATGTGAAAGAGTTCTTTATCGGAACCGTTGCCCAACGCATTATCAACGAAAGCGATATTCCTGTTTTAAGTTATCGTCCAATGGAAAGAAAAGATACAACGGTGTTTACACAACCGTATTAAAATTTTTCTCAAGCCAAAAAATAAGGCTCATCTGCATATGTGGATGAGCCTTTATGTTTTGTTATTATCTTTTATGAATTGTTGGAATCTTTTTCCAGGTGTTTTTGTTAATTCATTAAATTTACAAATCTGCAAGACGCAGAAAGTCTGGTTGACCTGGCTGATCTTAAGTATTTGACACAAAACAATTTATGAACTTTTCTCACTTACACGTACATACACAATTTTCATTGTTGGATGGTGCCGCTGATATTTCGTCATTGTATAAAAAAGCGGTGAACGATAACATGCGCGCATTGGCTATAACGGATCATGGCAACATGTTCGGCGTATTTAAATTTGTTGCAGAGGCGGGAAAACACAATACACCGGAAAATCCTAATAAAATAAAACCCATTGTAGGTTGTGAATTTTACCTGGTTGAAAATCGCCATAAACGCCAATTTACGAAAGATGATAAAGATGTTCGTTATCATCAGTTGTTTTTAGCAAAGAATGCAGAAGGATATAGGAACCTCGTAAAATTGTGCTCCTTCGGATATATGGAAGGCTTGTACGGTAAATATCCGCGTATTGATAAAGAACTGGTATTGCAGTATCATACCGGATTAATTGCCACCACCTGCTGTCTGGGTGCTTCTGTACCACGTACTATTTTAAAACAAGGGGAAGATGCAGGAGAGAAAGAATTTAAATGGTGGTTGGATGTTTTTGGAGAAGATTATTATGTTGAATTGCAGCGACATGATATTCCTGAGCAAAATAAAGTAAATGAAGTGCTGCTGAAATTTGCAGAGAAATACAATGTAAAAATCATAGCATCCAACGATTCGCATTATGTAGATAGAGAAGACTCCAATGCCCACGATATTTTATTGTGTATCAATACCGGAGAAAAACAAAGCACTCCTGTCATGAAGGATTTTGGAGATGACGATTCCAATTCCAGTAAAGGCAAACGGTTTGCTTTCTATAACGATCAGTTTTATTTTAAAACAACTGCGGAAATGTCGCAGCTGTTTCATGATGTTCCACAAGCGATAGACAATACAAATGAAATTGTAGATAAGATAGTTCCCCTGAAGTTAAAGCAGGACATTATGTTACCTAATTTTCAAATTCCTTCCAATTTCTTATCACAAGATGATTATCTGTATCATCTTACATTTACAGGAGCCAAAGAGAGGTATGGTGAAATTTCACAAGAGGCAGAAGAACGCTTGAATTTTGAGCTTAACACCATCCGTATAATGGGGTTTGCCGGATACTTCCTGATTGTTGCAGATTTTATTAAAGCGGGGCGTGATATCGGTGTGTTTATTGGGCCGGGGCGTGGTTCTGCAGCAGGCTCAGCAGTTGCGTATTGCATAGGGATTACCAATATTGATCCTATTAAATATAATTTACTGTTTGAAAGATTCTTGAATCCGGATCGTAAAACAATGCCTGATATTGATACGGATTTTGATGATGAAGGGCGTCAAAAAGTAATTGATTATGTTGTCGAAAAATATGGAAAAAATCAGGTAGCTCAGATTGTGACTTATGGTACAATGGCTGCTAAGATGAGTATAAAGGATGTGGCAAGAGTACTTGATCTTCCTTTGCAGGAATCCAATATGCTGGCGAAAATGGTTCCCGAACGCCCTGGAATCGAATTAAAACGCATCTTAAAAGCAAATTTAACGGGCGAAAAAAGCCTGGAAGAAAAAGAAGGCCTGACGAAAGAGGAGCTGGAAGATGTAAAAAAACTACGTTCCATTTTGGAAGGAAGCGATTTACAAGCGAAAGTATTAAAAGAGGCCCTCATCCTGGAAGGTTCTGTTCGCGGCTCAGGAATTCATGCTTCTGCAATTATTATTGCTCCTAAAGATTTAACAGAGATAGTGCCGGTATCCGCTTCCAAAGAGTCAGAATTATTAATTACACAATATGATGGTAAGGTCATTGAAGATGCCGGTGTCATCAAAATGGATTTTCTGGGCTTAAAAACACTGACCATTATTCGTGACACATTGAGATTAATCAAGGAAAATCACGGGTTGGATATCGTAATCGATGATGTACCACTGGATGATCAAAAAACATTTGAATTATATCAACGTGGTGATACCAACGGTACCTTCCAATTTGAAAGTGCAGGAATGCAAAAGCATTTGATCAACTTAAAGCCTGATAAGTTTGCAGATCTGATTGCTATGAACGCTTTATATCGTCCGGGACCAATTGAGTATATCCCCAATTTTATTGCACGTAAACATGGTAAAGAGATTATATCCTATGATTTACCTGAGATGGAGGAATACCTGGCAGATACTTATGGTATCACCGTGTATCAGGAGCAGGTGATGTTACTCTCACAAAAGCTGGCAGGATTCTCAAAAGGTGATGCAGATATACTCCGTAAAGCAATGGGAAAAAAGGACAGGGCAACACTTGATAAAATGAAAAGCAAATTCGTGGAGGGTGCCACCGCTAAAGGATTAAATGCAGAAAGGCTGGAGAAAATATGGACCGACTGGGAAAAGTTCGCTCAATATGCATTCAATAAATCCCATTCAACTTGTTATGCTTTTGTAGCGTTTCAGACAGCCTATCTTAAAGCACATTATCCTGCAGAATATATGGCATCTGTACTGACTCATAACTTGAGTAATATAGATAAGATCACTTTCTTTATGGACGAATGCAAACGTATGGGGCTGACTGTTCTTGGACCAGATGTAAATGAGAGTTCCTATCAGTTTTCAGTCAATAAATCCGGACAAATACGTTTTGGAATGGGGGCTGTAAAAGGAGTAGGGGAAAGTGCTGTACTTGCAATTGTTGAAGAAC
>CAZMRM010000016.1:6386-7925 GCA_964568515.1 uncultured Chitinophaga sp.
AAATGGCATATATAAAAATGTGTTTGATTTTGTAAGAAGGGTAAACTTACGTGCTGCCAGCAAAAAAACGATGGAAAGCCTGGCTTATGCCGGTGGACTGGATTCTTTTGGTATTCACAGAGCAACTTATTTTTTTACAGAAGGTAACGATAATGGTAATTTTTTAGAAAGAATAATCAGATATGGAATATCTCATCAGGAAGGCAGTAATTCGGCACAAGCTTCCTTATTTGGAAATGACTCCGCAGTGGACATGCCTGAACCAAAAATACCGGCATGTGAGGCTTGGAGTAACCTGGAACAATTGAAAAATGAAAAGGATGTTGTTGGTTTTTTCATTTCCGGACATCCGTTAGATACTTATAAACTGGAAATTGAAAACTTCTGTCTGCATACCGTCAGTGATACAAAAAAAATTGAAGACAATAAAAATAAAGAACTCGTGTTTGGTGGAATTATAACAAATGTTCACAATGGAATTACTAAAACCGGTAATCCCTGGGGAAAGATTACAATTGAGGATTATAATGAATCAACAGATTTAGCTTTTTTCGGAGAGGATTATGTAAAATTTAAACAATACATGGTTACAGGTTTGTTTTTGTTCATCAAAGGGAAAATAGCAGAACGCTTTAGAAATTCAGGAAATTTTGAATTTAAAGTAAACAACATGCAATTATTATCCGAACTCCGTGATAAACTTGCTAAGAGTATCACTGTAAATGTTTCTATAAAAGAATTAACAGACGAGTTCATTTCTAAAGTAAACGAAATTATTAATCAAAATTCCACGGTTCAACCCCGTAATTGTTCTTTACAATTTAAGGTGTATGATACAGAAGAAAATATTGCCGTTTTACTCCCTTCAAAAAAAATAAAAGTAAATCCCTGCAATGAACTGTTGAATTTATTAGAGCTGAATAAACTGGATTTTAAATTGAATTAATGCATTTTATTTTAACTCTGTATCTCTGTTAAACTCCTGTTCTGTAATTGGAATACCATCCTTAAAATAGTAGATTTGCCCAAAACCGGTTTCTTTTTTGATGTATAGAACTCCTTTGTTACCATTCACAACAATTCGTTTTATAATACGGGCATTGTTTTCTTTTTCTATTTCTTCGGTAACTCCTTGAGGATATTTTTTCGCGAGATCATTTTTATAAACTGTTGCTAATAACTCATCTATTTCTGCAATTCGGTCTTTGGGGTAATTCTCAGAAGATTTTAATGAAATTGCAGTATTATAAGCTGTTTTTGCAACAGAAAAATTTTTCATCCGGAAAGCTGAATCACCTGTAGTTAAAGCATTTTTGTAGTTGTTTTCCAAAAGTGCTGCTTTGGCTTCTTCCTCCAATCTTTTCTTTTCCGCTACATCTGCCAATGCTTTTTCTTCCGCTAATCGTTTCTCTTCGGCAGCTTTGGCAAGTGTTTCCTGCTCCAGGCGTTGTTTCTCTTTTGCATCTGCCAATGCCTTTTCTTCCGCTAATCGTTTCTCTTCGGCAGCTTTGGCAGCAAGTGCTTCCTGCTCCAGGCGTT
>CAZMRM010000016.1:8025-10269 GCA_964568515.1 uncultured Chitinophaga sp.
GCAAGTGCTTCCTGCTCCAGGCGTTGTTTTTCTTTTGCATCCGCCAGTGCTTTTTCTTCCGCTAATCGTTTCTCTTCAGCAGCTTTGGCAAGTGCTTCCTGTTCCAGGCGTTGTTTTTCTTTTGCATCTGCCAGTGCCTTTTCTTCTGCTAATCGTTTCTTTTCTGCGGCTTCAGTCGATGCTTTTTCTTGTGCAAGAATGAGTTTGCTAATTTCATTTAACTTGGTTTTGGGATAAGTTTCGGAAGGTTTGTAAACCAATGCTTCTTCATAACCTTTTTTAGCATTGGCATACTCTTTTTCTGTTAATGCTTTATCAGCTTTTGTTATTGCATTTTGATAGCTTGTTAAAGATTCATCTTTTATTTCCGTTTTAGGTGATTCAGCTGCTATTTTTTGAATTTTTGCAAATTCCTTTTCCATGGATTGATCGTAGGAAATATCAGTAACAAGAGCCTTTTTTTCTGCATTATAATAATAACTTTTTAGAGGCTTGTTAAGCACCTCATTTATTTTTAAAATAGTCTGTTCATCCTGAGGTAATTCAAATAGGGTAATTTCAGGTTTTAAGACATTCTTAAAAGTTTGTGCCTCTTCGTCAGTAAAACCCATTGTTGAAAATACTATTTCTGCCTTTATGGACCCTGTTTTTGTTATAAACATACTATATTCTTCGTTGGGTTCAAGATGAAGAGAAAAATTACCTGTCGTGCCTGTCAATACCTCGGTTACAGGTCCTGAGCCGCTGGAAAGACTAACAACGGCACCACTTAAGTTTTTGCCGTTTTGTTTTACGGTGCCTTCAATTTTACATAAAAATTGTGCATTCAAAGAAGAAGTGGTTCCCAAAAACAGGGAGAATAAGAAAGAAAAGTAAAAAAGTATTTTGGTTCTTTGTTTCAATTTATAAAATTCCATATATCATCTAAATAAATCGGGTACCAATTTACATTCCCAAGATCAACAAAACATTATGAGTGATTTAAAAGAAATGACCATTTAGAACGTTTAAGCAAGGATACTTATTTTTAGGGTATCTAAATTACGAAAAATCCCTCAATGTCAAGCTGGCACAATTAACAATTTGGCAAATCATTTGACTATCCCGCAAAACAATTATACCTTTATAACCAAAGGAAATAGTCTAAAACTAATTTATAAACTTAATTTTAAGAAAATGGCATTAGAAATTACAGACGCTAATTTTGAAGAGTTAGTAGAAAAATCAGAAAAACCGGTATTACTTGATTTTTGGGCAGAATGGTGTGGCCCATGCCGTATGGTTGGTCCGGTCGTGGAAGAATTATCCAAAGATTATGATGGTAAAGCGGTTGTTGGAAAAGTAGATGTTGATAGTAACGCTGCGATTTCTGCAAAATTCGGGATCAGAAATATTCCAACCATTTTGTTTTTTAAAGATGGAAAAGTGGTGGATAAACAGGTAGGAGCCGTTCAGAAATCCGTTCTTGACGCAAAATTGAAAGCTTTATTTTAATTTTACTTTTGAATTAATTACAGGGAAACAGATCTGTGATCACAGGTTGTTTCCCTGTAATTTTATAATTCCAATTTAAAACCTATTTTATGGAAACCATCAATCAGCAACCCCTGCAACAGTTTACCCACCTGGAACTTATTGCAAAACAGGTAGTGGAAGGTTTCATTACGGGACTTCATAAAAGTCCTTTTCATGGTTTTAGTGTTGAGTTTGCCGAACACAGACTATATAATAAAGGAGAATCTACCAAACATATTGATTGGAAATTATATGGCCGAACAGATAAATTATTTGTTAAACGTTATGAAGAGGAAACCAATCTTCGCTGTCAATTAATCATAGATGCTTCTTCTTCTATGTATTACCCGATAGCAGAAACGAAAACCTTTTCTTTGAGTGGAGTGAGACAGAAGACAAATAAGATTACATTTTCTGTTTATTGTGCAGCGGCTCTAATAGAGCTTTTAAAACGTCAACGAGATGCTGTTGGCTTAAGTATTTTTGCTGACCAGGTAGAGTTACATACCAACACTAAATCAAGTTCCTTGCATCAAAAATTGCTTTACCGGGAACTTGAAAAGCGGATCCAAACTCCGGATTTAAAGATTCATAAAAAAACCGCCGTTATCCAGGCCTTGCATGAGATTTCAGAAGCAATTCACAAGCGTTCTCTTGTTATTATTTTTAGTGATATGATGGATTCCTGGGCCAATTCGGAGGAGTTATTTTCGGCATTGCAGCATTTAA
>CAZMRM010000016.1:10279-13970 GCA_964568515.1 uncultured Chitinophaga sp.
AATTGTTTTTCATGTTACAGACAAAGAAAAGGAGCTTGATTTTGATTTTGAAAACCGTCCATATCGTTTTATCGATTTGGAGACAGGAGAAGAAATAAAACTACATCCCAATGAATTAAAAGAAAATTATTTTGCACAAATGACTGCTTTTAAAAAAGATTTAATGCTAAAATGTGGTCAGAATAAAATCGAATTTATTGAAGCCGATATTAATATGGGATTTGAACAAATCTTACTTCCTTATTTGATAAAGCGAACAAAGATGATGTAATATGATCAGCCCTAACATAAAAAGGTTGAGAACATTTGTTCTCAACCTTTTTATGTTAGGGGATTATTGTTTAACTATTAATCAGCAAATTGAAAGTTTTCATTTTGTTATAAAGTGTTTTCCGGTCTATATCGAGCATAATTGCAGCTTTTGATTTATTAAAGTTCACTTTCCTTAGTACTTCCAGTATTTTTTCATATTCAGCGTTTAATGCAGCTGATTTTAATTCAGGAAGACCTTTTGCAACCAATTGATTTTTATTCTCAGATTTGTCTTCTGTCATGCTGAATTTTGACTGAAAAACTATTTCCTGAGGTAGTGTTTCTAATGTTATCAGATTCTTATTAGTAAGTAATGCAGCTCTTTTGATAACATTATTCATTTCTCTTAAATTTCCAGGCCAACTGTATTCGAGAAATACTTTTTCAACTTCTGTTACAAATCCGTCTATTGTTTTATTCAGTTCCGCACTTGCATTTTGCAGGAAAAAATCAGCAAAAATCATAATATCCTGATTACGCTCACGTAGAGACGGAAGATCAATTGAGAATTCATTAAAACGATGATATAAGTCTTCTCTGAATTTACCCTTGTTAACAGCTTCACTTAATTTTTCATTGGAAGCGACAATAATTCTTACATCAATATTGGTTTCTTTTTGAGAACCAACTCTTCTAATTTTGCGTTCCTGAATCACTCTCAATAAGGAAACTTGTATATCATAAGGAAGGTTTGTTATTTCATCCAGAAAAATAGTACCACCGTTTGCATATTCAAATTGTCCAACTTTGGCTTGTAAAGCTCCTGTAAAGGCTCCTTTTTCGTGTCCAAATAATTCCCTGCCTGCAAGCTCTTTAGAAAGAGCACCGCAATCTACGGCAACAAATGGCTGATCTTTACGCTGGCTGTTGGCGTGAATACTGTAAGCAACAGATTCTTTTCCTGTACCACTTTCTCCATAAATAACTACAGAATAGTTCGTTGGAGCAACCAGTTCAATTTGAGTTTGCAGCTTTTCAGCTTCTTTACTTTTACCGACCACATATCCTTTTGGATTGCTTAATGTTTTTTTATGTGCAGCATTTACTGCCTTGGCTGATTGAGGTGGAGCAGAGGAAGTAACCTTGGCAGGTTCTGTTTTTTGATTCAACACTTTCTCGATCATTAGTAAAATTTCCTCTGGCAGCAATGGTTTGGTTACATAATCAAATGCTCCCATTTTAATAACATCCACTGCTGTTTTAACATCAGAATATCCGGTAATAATGATAACCTGCGTGTTGACGTTAATTTCCTTGATTTTTTGAAGCATTTCTTTACCGTCTGTATCTGGTAATCTGAAATCGCAAAAAACGATATCTGCCGTATTTTCCTTTAGATAATCGAGCGCTTTTTTTCCATTTGTAAAAAATAGAGCCTGATGTCCTTTTTTCTTAAAAAAACGCTCAAGTAATTGACAAATATCGATATCATCATCAATTATTAAAATTTTAGCCATAGGGTGTTTTGTTTTAAATAATACTAAAAATTACTGTTTGAAAAACTGCTTTTTTGCTGAATACGATCAATTAAGCCTAAAAGATCACTGGGCGTAAAGGGTTTTCTTAAAAAACCATTCGCGTTATAATGTTCAAATTCCTGAGTGAGCTGATCATTATCAGCACTAATGAGTATTAGTATGTTTTTGTTTGTTTTGAAATAACTGGCATGTTGAATACCATTGCCATCAGGTAAATTGATATCTAAAATAACAACGTCTGGATGAATATCATTAAATACTTGTATGCCTTTTTTTAAGGTATCCGCTTCTCTTACCTGGTATTGATTAGAAATAAAGAATCTTCTTAAAAGAAACCGTATATCAGATTCATCATCCACAATTAAAATCAATTTTTCCATTTGAATAATGAAAAAGATAATTAGTTAAACAAAATTAAATCAAGATTCATGATTTAAACTTTTTAAAAACTTCGGTTATTTTATTCCATCCGTTTGCGATGAATTCCGAGTTACCATTTAATGCATAGTCAGCAATTTTTCCAACAATTATAGAAGATAAAAATCCTTTAACGGTTGTTCCTTTTTTAAAGAACTTACTAATTAAAAATTCTGATACCAATGCTACTCCGGCCTGTGCAATTGTTTTTTGAGTCTCAGGTGAACCGACTAACTTAGCCATTGCCTTTTTGATCAATTCAGAGGGTTGAAGGGAATAATAGATCTCTTTAAATTGATATTTGATCTTATCTTCCTGCTCCGCTCTTGAAGCATTTAATTGCATGATCGCATACATTAATTGCGTATGATTTTGAATGTGGTTATACTTGCTGTTAATTCCCATCTTATGTGCAATTAATCATTGTTAAACATTGCTTTAATAATGATATTGCGGAAGGGTTTTGTTAATAAACTTTTTCTAAACCCAATGAGAAGAAGTACTACTACAAGATAAGCCCCTCCCACAATAAGAAATCCTGGATAAAAATCATTAAAAAAATTGTATGAAAGATAAAATGCAACCCCTAAACTCAAAAACAATAAAGTCAGTATACCAGCTATTGTTATTAAAATTCCGGAAATAGCACCGCTAAAAATGTTTGAAGCTTTTTCAGTACCTTTTAAGACCAGTAACTCATATTGAATATTGATATATTCTTTTACGCTTTCGGTTACTTCTTCAAACTTATTTTGTTCTTCCATATAATTTTTAATGATAAAGTTTCAAATTACAATGTTTATCTATTAAGATGCACTTGTTCTGAATTGATCCGCTTTGTTTTTAATTTTGCTTTTGTATTCATCAAGTTTTTCTTCAGCGATTTCGGAAGCCTCTTCAGCTTTATCTCTGAATTTGTTAGTAGCGTCTTTAGCTCTTCTTTTTAAATCTTCTGTAAAGTCTTTAGCACCATCAAATAATTTTTTGCGAGTTTCGCTTCCTTTATCTGGTGCCAGTAAAACGCCCAATGCAGCGCCTATTGCCGCGCCTAGTACTAGCGCTCCTATAATTTTTCCTGAGTCTTTCATAGTTAATTGTTTATGGTTAACATTCATTTTATTTTCCCCACTACAAGTGTAAAATCATGCCAGTAGCTTAAATAAGTTAATTGCTTGAGATCTAGATTTTTACATTATAAAGATAATTAAATATTTTCCCAAAACGGGTATTTAAATACTTATTTTGGGAAAATTAATGCTCATTTTTGTTTGTTTGAATCATCTCTGGCAATAACGAAAGAGTTGTGAATTAGAAATTTGAGTGTTTATTTTACTTATGGTATGATTTTTAAAATAAACTGCAAACATCCCATTTTAACACTTAGGTTTGCAAATCCCTCTTGTAAAGTAAAATATTTTTAAGACTGTATTTTACAAGAGTATATTTGATTTTAAATACTTATATGCCATTATTAAAATTTCATA
>CAZMRM010000016.1:13980-19489 GCA_964568515.1 uncultured Chitinophaga sp.
TTTTTACTTGTTAGCTGGATTTTCCATTCTTATTGTATTCATTTCTATTTCCCTTGCTGTTTATACAATTACAAACACAAATAAGTCGATTAACTATCTGGATCGCTCACACGAAATCAATTTGAGAATTGAGCGTTTAATGTCATTGCTCAAAGATGCGGAAAGTGGTCAAAGAGGATATATTGTTACACATCAGTTTTCATTTTATGAAGTAAATAAGAGAGCTCAATACGATATTGGTGAAGAATTCAATGGATTATATGATTTGATTAAAGATGATCCTGCTCAAAAAAATAATCTGGATCATTTAAAAACGGCTATTAACCAAAAGTTAACTATGTTAACAGCTGGAAAGAATTATTTTGATAATAATAATTTAATTGATGATGATTTAAAAATCATGATCAGTGAAGATAAAATTGTTATGGATACTGTTAAAAGTTTGATAAGCTTGTTAGAGCAGACAGAGCAATCGAATTTAAATAAAATCAGGGATAAAACATTTAAAAATTCTGAATTATCCATTTACATCATTGTATTGACCTGTGGATTATCACTTGTTTTGCTACTCAGTTTGTTAATTATTTTAAACAGGGAGTACCACTCTAAAATTGAAATTGAAAAGGAATTAATGGCTTCCAGATCATTGTTAGAGCAGCAAGTCTATAAGCTTAATTCATCAAATAAAGAGCTGGAACAATTTGCTTACGTTGCCTCACATGACCTACAGGAACCGCTTCGGAAAATAATATCTTTCAGTGAAAAAATTGAAGTGAAACTTAAAGCCTACAACGATGATGATATTAGTAATTATCTTAGAAGGTTAAACAAATCAGCTGACCGGATGAGAACACTGATTAATGATCTATTAAATTATTCGAGGGCTACGAGAGCTTTGGACACTGATGAAGATGTACAATTAGATATGGTTTTCAAATACATAATGGAAGACCTGGAAGTTGCTATAACATCCAAAAATATTAAGATACATACTGGAAAATTAAAGACCATTCATGGCAACAATACACAGTTAAGACAGCTATTTCAAAATCTAGTAAGTAATGCATTGAAATTTAATCACTCTGAAGTACCGGTTGTCAACATCTGGGGAGAAACGTATACTGAAAAAGATGTAAAAGAAAATAACTGGGGAAAAGGATTTAATTTAAAATACGATACCTATTATTGCGTATTTATTAATGATAATGGTATTGGATTCGAACCGGAGTATTTACATCAGATATTTATTATTTTTCAACGTTTACATGGTCGTGCTGAATATGAAGGAACCGGCATAGGGCTGGCTATTTGTAAACGAATAGTTGAAAATCATGAAGGTTTTATTACTGCAGAAAGTACTGCTGGAAATGGTGCTACATTTATAGTAGGTCTACCCAAAAAAGTATAATATGGAAAACGAAAAAGTTGAACAAAAGTATTGTGTTCTCGTTGCTGATGACGATACCGATGATCAGTTTATGTTAAAAGAGGCATTTGCAAGTCTCCATTTTGATAAAGAAATCAGAACAGTCGAAAATGGAGAGGAGTTGCTGGATTATTTAAATAAAAGAGGTAAATATAATGAAGTGGCTCTTCCATACCCAAAACTTATTTTGTTAGACCTGAATATGCCTAAAATTGACGGGAGACAATGCTTGCGCTTATTAAAAGAAAGTTCAGACTTTTGTAAAATTCCTATAATCATATTTAGTACAAGCAACAATCCGGAAGATATTTCTCAATCTTACGAATTGGGGGCCAATAGTTATATTATTAAACCGTATTCCTACAATGAATTAGTTGAAATTATTGATATTATTAAAAAATACTGGTTTTCGGTTGTTAAAATCCCATAGATATGAGCGAGTTATTACCAATACATTTATTGATTGTTGAAGATGATGAAGATGATTATTTTTTATTGGAAAGCAATTTAAAAGAGATATCCTTTGAAAAAAAAATTACATGGGCAGAATCCTATTCAAAAGCTATTGATCTTATCAAGAGTGAATCATTTGATCTTATTTTGATCGATTACAGGCTAGGTGCACATAATGGAATAGAATTAGTAGAATTTGTAAACAACTTTTCTCCAAATACCCCTACAATCCTGTTAACTGGATTAAAAGAATCTACCATTGACCAACAAGCTTTAAAATATGGAGTTTATGATTATCTGGTAAAGGATCAGTATACTACAGAAAGTTTAAGTAGAAGTATAAGATATGCTATAGAAAAATCAAAGGTTGTTAAATCACTCAAGGAAAGTGAGAATAAATTTAAAAATTTATTCGAAAATGCAGTTGAGTATGTATTTCTTATTGATTCGAAGTACCTTATTATTGATGCTAATAAAGCAGCACTGAAGTTTTTCGATTATATGGAAAAAAATAAAATAATCGGTCAGAATATTACAGATTACGTTGCTCCTAAAATATCGGAAATAGAAAAATATTTAAACTTAACCGTAGAAATAGAATTTATTGTTCCTCAAATGAACAAAAAATGCTTTTGTATCATGAATGTTACTTCGGTTGATGTTGAAAAAAATATTTACCAGGTTGTCTTACATGATATTACAGAAAGAAAAAATAATGAACAAAAGGAAAAACTTCTTGAGAAACAAGCTTTAACAGGCAAAGTAGCGCGTGTGATTGCTCATGAGATAAAAAATCCTCTTACAAACATTCATTTATCTCTTTTGGAGTTAAGAACGATGTTAAAGGGGGCAACATTAGTTGACAATTCCGAAAGACCAGAAGACTTTATTGATATTATTGAAAGAAATGGTAAACGCATCAATACACTGATTGAAGATTTACTACAGGCAACACGCTTTGACACTGTAAATATGAAAGAATTATTTCTTGATGAGGTAATTGAAGATACTTTGACAATGGTTAAAGACAGGATAAAGCTAAAAGACATCTCTCTTGAAAAGAATAGTTATCCTAAAATTTTAGTAAAAGCAGATAAAGAAAAATTGGCAATTGCTCTCCTTAATCTTTTAGTGAATGCTGTTGAAGCGGTTGACGAAAAAACCGGAAGACTAAAAATCGAGATTTCAAACCAGCATAAACAAATTGGAATTGCCATAAGTGATAATGGAAAAGGTATTCCCCATCAGGATTTGAATAAACTTTTTGAACCCTTTTTTACTTCTAAAAAAGGAGGAACAGGATTAGGACTTACAGCTACTTATAATATTATTACCAAACATGATGGTACTATCAAGGTACAAAGTGAAGTAGGGAAAGGCACTACTTTTTTTATTACACTACCTGAATTTTCAATGTCCTGACAGCTTTATTTACTGTCAGGATGTTGATCGTTTTTTTCTTGGTCAGTCTTTTGAGCATCTTTTTCTTCCTGGGATTCAGGAGAAGGCGTTTCATCATTTTCATTTCCCGCACCAAATGCAGGAAGTTTTAAAATCCCCCAATCATATGTTTTGGGCATATCATCACCAAACAGGTATCCCCATGGTTTTAAATCTTCAATCCGGTCAAAAATCACCTTTAAAATAGCACTGATTGGGATTGCCAGAAACATTCCCATCACTCCTCCAATAGCTCCCCCGATGAAAACCGCAAGAATAGATACCAATGCATTGATTTTTACTTTTGAGGCTACAACTTTAGGAACCAGAAAATTATTATCAATTAATTGCACGACCGAATTAACAATAATAACTCCGATTGCAGTGGAAAAATCAGTAAAGTTAGTTAGTGCAACCAGAATTGAAATTGCTCCTGCCACTAAAATACCTATATATGGAATCAAATTCAATATGGCCGTAATCGTACCTAATAAAATTGCATAAGGAACTCCAATGATCATCAGTCCAATCGTAGTTAATACAGCAACAATTCCCATTTCGAGCAGTAATCCAACAATATAGCTTTGAACTACAGATTTAATTTCAGAAAGAATGTCTATAAGGGTAGAGTGATTTTTTTTATCTACAAGTTTGGATAAGAATTTTTTGAAAAGATTTCTATAAATTAAAATCAAAAAAGTATAAAGAGGAACCAACACCAGATTCAATAACGTAGAAGAGAATGTGGAAAGGGTACTGCCAACAATCTCCTTTTTATTGTTTAAAGAATCATTCTTTACTGTTTGCAAATAAGTTTCTTGTTTTTTATAACTAATGTTAAAGCTATCCTTAACCCAACGTTGCATATTTTCATAATTTGTTTTCATGTTGTGCTGGATTTTTGGCCAATCTTCCACAAAATCCGAAACCTGCCATGATATAAACAGAATAATGGATGCAACAAAGACAACAAAAAGAAGAACCGCTAATAACACTGCGATCACATGTGGGATTTTAAGTTTGTTATTGAAAAATACAACAACGGGTCTTAATAAAATTGCAATTAACATTGCTAGCAATAAAGGCATAATGATGTTACTGCCAATATAAAGTATCGCCAGCAGAATAGATAAAGAAAGTAATACGAGTGAAAGTTTTTGATAAAATGGCTGTTTGGGTTTAAGTAGTTCCATAGTTGATGAGTTAATTTACTATTCTTTTTGTTCGTTCTTTAATGTAATGTCTTTATTTTGAATTTGAGTAATATTCGTTTTTTCAATCATATCTCGTTCTACCCATATAGCATATTTATTAGGCTCTATGACTCTTCCATGATGCTTTGCAAATACTTGAGTAAATTCAGCCCCGAAGTATAGAATGATGGCTGAATAATATACCCATAATAAAATTAATATCAATGATCCTGCGGCACCATAAGCACTAATTTGTTTCATGTTACTCAAATAATAACCAATAACTATTTTCCCTATCACAAATAGAACAGTGGTTACGAACGCCCCAATCCATATATCTCTCCACAAAATTTTTGCATCAGGAAGTACTTTAAATATAAAAGCAAAAAGAACGGCAATGATCACAAACATAATTAATTGATCGAGAAAATAAAGACTGTTTATAAGATCTTCTGAAAAATATTTTTTTAGCTGATTAAAAAATGCATGCAACAAAACATTTAATAATAAAGACACAATTAAAATAAACCCCAGAATGAGTATCATCGAGAAAGAAATAACACGGTTCAATAAAAGTTTAATCCATCCTTTTTCTGGTTTGGTCTTTAACCCCCAAATGGTATTGATAGAATCTTGTATCTCTCCGAATATACCTGTAGCACCAATCAGTAATGTGGTAATGCCGAAAATGGTTGCAACAAAACTGTCTTTATTAATCGCCATTTTTTGAATCACATGTTGAATTTCTATTGCAGCTTCGGCTCCTACAAAATCCTTTATTTGAAAAAAAATCTCTCCTTCCACGGCTTGTTTACCATATAAAATACCGCAAAGCCCGATGACAACAATTAATAAAGACGGCAATGCAAAGATAGTATAGTAAGCAAGAGCAGCGCTTAGCTTTAAAACTTTATCATCTATAAATTCCAGAAAAGAATCCTTGAAAATAACAGGGATTTTTTTTATTGAGCGGATGTATCTGTGCATTCATCAAAAT
>CAZMRM010000017.1:0-986 GCA_964568515.1 uncultured Chitinophaga sp.
CGCCCCCATCGCACCCTCAAAAAGGACAACCTTTTCTCCGTCAAAAGACTTCAGGAGCTGTTTTGCTGCTGCAGGGAGCTCGGAAAGATCAGATATGATAATTTTAGACATCTTCTTTATTTTTCAGATGATCACTGCCATCTATTTTGATTGCAATGTTATATATGGAATAATCATTTCTTCCAGCGAAATACCACCATGTTGAAATGTATTTCGATAATAACTTACGTAGTAGTTGTAATTATTGGGATAAGCAAAAAACAAATCACCTTTAACGAACACAAATGCTGTACTTACATGTTGTTTTGGCAAAAACACATCGGATGGATTACGAACTTCAAATACATCTTTCTTTACATAGTCCAGACTTTTGCCTTGTTTGTATCTTAAATTGGTATTCACATTTTTATCACCTACCACCTTTGAAGGTTCAGTAACCTTAATGGTTCCATGATCGGTTGTAATGATGAGACGTGATTTTTTTGCAGCAATTTGTTTCAGAATATCATGCAAAGGAGAGTGTTCAAACCAGGACAAAGTAATGGAACGATATGCTTTTTCATCGTCTGCCAGTTCACGTATAACTTCCATTTCAGTGCGTGCATGCGAGAGCATATCCACAAAATTATACACGAT
The DNA here is from genome assembly GCA_964568515.1 of uncultured Chitinophaga sp. Lineage (GTDB taxonomy): Bacteria > Bacteroidota > Bacteroidia > 2-12-FULL-35-15 > 2-12-FULL-35-15 > 2-12-FULL-35-15. The sequence goes on from CAZMRM010000017.1 coordinate 637, forward strand.
CACATTTAATTTGTTTTGCATTAAATTACTCATATTTTCAGCTAATTTTTTACCTGCTGCATGATTGGTAATTTTATTATAACTGAATTTTATGTTTTTGCCTAATCGCTTTAAATGCTCGGCCATTAATTCTTCTTCGTGCAAATTCTTGCCGCCTTCTTCTTCATCGTTCATCCACAATTTTGGAAAACGCTTTTCTATTTCCGATGGCATAAGCCCTGCAAAAAATGAATTACGTGCGTATTGGGTTGCCGTTGGCAAAATACTGCTGTATAATTCTTCATTTTCTATCTTAAAATATTCCGAAACAATGGGCTGTATGATTTTCCATTGATCATACCGTAAATTAT
>CAZMRM010000017.1:996-5432 GCA_964568515.1 uncultured Chitinophaga sp.
GTTTCTTCTTTATCCAGCAACGGTGCAATCCTATTTTTAAAAATGGTATGCGAAAATAAGGGTGGGTTTTGTCCTTTACCATTTAACCAGCCGATGTAATTGTTTTCTATAAATTTGCCAAACAACGCATTGGCTTCCGCCTTTTGCATTTTCAGGATTTCCATCATGCTCTCGTCCTTACTGCTGTCGAGCTCCAGTTCCCAATACACTAACTTTTTATATACCTCCACCCATTCATTCCAACCCAGACGATCGCCCAGTGTCATTCCTATTTGCCGGAACTCCTGCTGGTAGTTAGAAGTTGTTTTTTCACTGATCAAACGGCGGTTATCCAATGTCTTTTTTAGAGATAATAAAATCTGGTTGGGATTTACAGGTTTAATAAGGTAATCCGATATTTTGGATCCGATGGCATCTTCCATTAAATGCTCCTCTTCACTTTTGGTAATCATGATTACCGGCAAATCAGAACGTCTGGCTTTTAAACGGTTAAGGGTCTCCAAACCGGAAAGCCCTGGCATATTTTCATCCAAAAGAACCACATCAAAGTCGTTCTTTTCAATCAGCTCAAGAGCTTCATCACCACTGGCAGCAATTTTTACGTCATACCCTTTATCATTTAAAAATAAAATGTGAGGTTTTAAAAGATCCACCTCATCATCTGTCCACAGTATTCTAATTTTGTCCATTTGTGTTATATTAAATTCTTGTATTTCATCTTTCATACCCAACTCATAGAGGAACGAAAGTTAGGTATATTAATAGTATGCTTGCATTAAAAAAAGTTAATTTATCTTTGTTGCAATGAATACTCCAAATAAGTTGAAAATAGTTAACGACCCCATTTATGGTTTCGTATCCTTGCCTTTCGAAATAATTTTCGATTTGATAGAACACCCTTATTTTCAGCGGCTAAGGCGTATTAAGCAGTTAGGACTTACCAACCTTGTTTATCCGGGTGCTTTACACACTCGTTTTCATCACGCAATAGGTGCCATGCATTTAATGAGTCAGGCAATTGATGTGATCAGGGCAAAAGGTCATGAGATAACGGAGGAAGAAGCAAAAGGAGTTACCATTGCCATTTTATTGCATGACATTGGTCATGGCCCTTTTTCGCATGCACTTGAGCATAGCATTGTGAATAATATTTCTCATGAAGATATTTCAGAGTTGTTTATGCAACGGTTAAATAAAGAATTTAAAAACCAATTGCAACTGGCTATTACAATTTTTCAGAATAAGTACAAAAAAAAGTTTTTACACCAGCTGGTTTCAAGTCAGTTGGATATGGACCGCCTCGATTACCTTAAGCGTGACAGCTTTTTTACGGGTGTATCCGAAGGTGTGGTGAGTTCCGAACGCATCCTTAAAATGCTGAATGTAGTGAACGATCAATTGGTCATAGAAGCAAAAGGAATTTATTCAATAGAAAAATTTATCATTGCCCGCCGCTTGATGTACTGGCAGGTTTACCTTCACAAAACAGTGTTAAGTGCTGAAAGCCTGTTGGTAAACATTTTAAAAAGAGCCAAGGAATTAGCCGAGCAGAAAAATGATCTGTTTTGTACGCCTGCTTTACGACAGTTTCTTTACAATGAATACGATAAAACCGATTTCATAAAATCTCCTGAATTGCTGGACGTATTTGCATTACTGGATGATTATGACATCATGACTTCAATAAAGGTATGGACCACTCATAAAGATACGGTCCTGGCTATGCTTTGCACACAACTCGTGAACCGCAGGTTACTTCATGTTGAAATGCAAAAACAGCCATTTAAAGAGGAGCAGATTTCGAAAATAAAAAAAGCTGTACAACAGCATTTAAAACTCAGTCAACAGGAAGTAACGTATTTTGTTTTTACCGGCAATGTCACAAATGATGCCTACAGGGCTGATAAAATAAGGATCAATATTCTTTTCAAAGATGGTAGTGTTGCGGATATTGCTGAAGCTTCCGACCAGTTAAGTATTGATGTGCTGGCCCGAACAGTCAAAAAATACTACTTATGTTATCCAAAGTAAATTTTACCACCCATAAACATAAATCCCCCATAATTGACACTTTTTATAACAACAGGCTATCGATATTTTGCATAAATTTGGGCCTTCAATTGTGTGGATATGGAATTAAACTCCTCCTTAACAAACATTCACCAATTCATTTTATTTATGAGTCAATTCACGGCACAACAAATAGCGGATCTACTGCAAGGCAAAGTAGAGGGAAATCCCGATACTATTGTTTCAAAGCTTTCAAAAATTGAAGAGGGGGTTACACAATCCATTTCATTTCTTTCTAACCTGGCTTATTTACAATACATCTATACAACCGATGCTTCTGTTGTAATCGTGGCCTCTGATCTTGTATTGGAAAAACCTGTTAAAAATACATGTACACTTATCCGTGTTGCGGATCCACGTGCCAGCTTCAGTATTTTACTGGATGCTTACAATCAAATTAAAAATAACAAAACAGGAATAGAACAACCTTCTTTTATTGCTGCCTCTGCCAAAATTGGTAAGAATGTATACATTGGCGCTTTTACATACATCGGAGAAAATGCCAGAATAGAAGATCATGTAAAGATCTATCCCAATTCCTTTATTGGTGAAAATACGGTTATTGGTGAAAACACATTAATATATGCAGGTGTGAGAATACTTTCAGAAAATGTTGTTGGAAAAAACTGTGTTTTTCATTCAGGCGCTGTAATCGGAGGAGATGGATTTGGGTTTGCTCCAAATGCTGAAAACAACTATAAAAAAGTACCCCAAATTGGAAACGTGATTATCGAGGATCACGTGGAAATTGGCTCCAATACGACCATAGACCGTGCGACATTAGGCTCTACCATCATTCGTAGAGGAGTAAAATTAGATAATCTGATTCAAATTGGTCATAATGTTGAAATTGGTGAAAACACTGTTATTGCTGCTCAAACAGGAATAGCAGGCTCTACCAAAATCGGAAAAAACTGCATGATCGCCGGACAGGTTGGAATTGTTGGCCATCTTGTTATTGCAGATGGAGTAAAGATTGCGGCACAATCAGGTATCAGCAGCAGCATTAAAACTGAAAATGAAATTATTCAAGGATCACCGGGTTTTAAACAAAGTGAATATAAACGTTCTTATGTACTATTTCGTAACTTGCCAAAAATTAATAGTCAATTGGCTGAACTCGAAAAACTAAAGAAAGATATTTTACACAAAGAATAAGCAAATGAGCGTAAAGCAACGAACCATTAAAAATCCCGTAACCATATCAGGTGTTGGTTTACATACAGGAAAAAAAACCAACCTGACTTTTCAACCTGCTCCTGAAAATCATGGTTACAAGTTTCAGCGAATGGATCTGGTAAATAATCCAATCATTGATGCCGATGTCGATAATGTGGTGGATACTTCAAGAGGAACCACACTGGAACAAAACGGCGCACGTGTTCATACAACAGAACATGTGCTGGCAGCATTGGTAGGATTGGAAATCGACAATGTTCTGATACAGCTGGATGGACCTGAAATGCCTATTATGGACGGAAGCTCCCTTCCATTTGTTGAAATTCTGGAAAAAGCAGAAATTGTCGAACAAAATGCCGAACGTATTTATTTTGAATTAACAGAGAATCTGACCTATGAGGACCCTGTAAAAAAAGTGGAAATGCTGGCTGTTCCACAAGACGAATTCAGAGCAACAGTAATGGTTGACTACAACTCTGAGGTTTTGGGAACTCAACATGCTTCCATGTATGACGTTCGTCAGTTTAAAAAAGAAATTGCTGCCTGCCGAACATTCGTTTTTCTTCACGAATTGGAAGCGTTATTAGCACACAACCTTATTAAAGGAGGAGATCTGGATAATGCCATTGTCTTGGTAGATCGTGAAATAGCACAGGATAAACTGGATCACTTACGCCAGATCTTTAACCGTAAAGATGTGCAGGTAAAGGGACGTGGTGTACTTAACAATACCACACTTCATTATTTCAATGAACCTGCCCGTCATAAACTTTTAGATATTGTGGGCGATCTTGCCCTTGTTGGAGTGCCATTAAGAATGCATATTTTAGCCGCACGCCCTGGTCACGCAGGAAACATCGCTTTTGCTAAAAAAATTAAAGAACTGATTAAAAGTAAACGTGGTAAAAAAGCACAATCACTTGTTGTTGATCTTAACAAAGAGCCCGTTTTAAATATTGTTGATATTCAAAAAATACTCCCCCATCGTCAACCTTTTTTATTAATCGATAAAATCATGGAAATCCGTCCGGATGGAGTGGTCGGTGTGAAAAATGTAACGATGAACGAAGACTTTTTCAGAGGACACTTTCCAGGGAATCCTGTAATGCCAGGTGTGCTCTTAGTGGAAGCAATGGCTCAAACCGGAGGAATTTTGCTGGGAGAAAAGTTTGGCTTTGAGCATATTG
>CAZMRM010000017.1:5442-18770 GCA_964568515.1 uncultured Chitinophaga sp.
ACGGTACCTGATCCTGAAAATTACCTGACCTATTTTATGAAAATAGATGGTGTAAAATTCAAACAAAAAGTTGTGCCTGGCGATACAGTAGTATTTGATTTAAGGCTTCTTACCCCGATACGTAGAGGAATTTGTCATATGAAAGGAATTGCCTATGTAAACAACAAACCCGTGATGGAAGCCGAAATGATGGCCCAAATCGTTAAAGTAAAAAACAATGAGCCAACTCTCGTACATACACCCTGATGCAAAAATCGGAAAAGGGGTTAGCATAGAACCTTTTTCAACAATATATGAAAACGTAGAGATTGGCGATGGTACCTGGATAGGACCAAATGTGACCATTTTTCCAGGTGCCCGTATTGGTAAAAATTGTAAAATATTTCCCGGAGCTGTTATTTCAGCAATTCCACAAGATCTCAAATTTAAAGGATAAGAAACAATCGTCGAAATTGGCGTTAATTCCCTTATACGCGAATATGTAACCATCAACCGCGGCACCACCGATAAAATGAAAACAGTTGTTGGTAAAAATTGCCTCATTATGGCATATGCACACATTGCACATGATTGCATACTTGGTAATAACATCATCCTGGCGAATAGTGTTACATTGGCCGGACATGTACAGATTGATGATTGGGCCATATTGGAAGGCCTGGTAGCAGTTCAACAATTTATTCACATTGGCGCACACTCTTTTTTAGCAGGTGGCTCACTTGTAAGAAAAAATGTCCCCCCTTTCACAAAAGCAGCCAGAGAACCTTTACAATACATCGGTATTAATTCGGTGGGTCTTCGCAGACGAGGTTACAGCAATGAAAGCGTCCTGGAAATCGAAGATATCTACCGAACACTTTATGTGAAGGGGCTTAACGTTGTGAATGCCCTAAGTGTTATTGAACAGGAAGCTCCGGCTTCCAAAGAAAAAGAAGAAATTCTGAATTTTATACGCAATTCAAAGGATGGAATCATGAGGGGCATCTCTTAACTTTCCCTTCTATCCTGTAATTATAGCTAAGTATTTCAATGCATATCCAATTATCAAATATCGGGAAACGCTATAATTATGAATGGATCTTTCGTAATATTCACCACGAATTTAAATCTGAAAACAATTATGCTGTTTTAGGTAGTAATGGTTCCGGTAAATCCACTTTGTTACAAGTTATTGCCGGTAATTTGATCCCTTCCGAAGGAACCATCGTTTATACAAAAGAAAGCAAAGAAATCGAAGCCGAATCCATTTATACGCATCTTAGTTTTGCCTCACCTTATTTGGAGTTACCGGAGGAATTTACTTTAACAGAATCTATCGAATTTCACTCCCATTTTAAACCTTTTTATAACAACCTGGATGCAAAGCAGCTGGTATCTCTCATGCAACTTGAAAAGGCAAAGGATAAACAATTAAAATATTTTTCATCAGGTATGAAACAGCGAGTGAGACTGGCCCTGGCCATTTTAAGTAATACTTCCTTATTGTTATTGGATGAACCCACTTCCAACCTGGATAAAAATGCCATCCATTGGTATCAGGAATTAGTAAACTCTTATTCAAAAAACCGGTTGATCGTTGTTGCATCTAACCAGCTGGATTACGAATACGAATTTTGTAACGTTATACTGAATGTGGAAAATTTTAAACTGAGATCCTGATTTAATTTGTTGGCAATCGATCATTTAACCCTTCAGATCAAGGATCAGTTGCGTCTCAACAAAATAAAACGCTGTATGGTCAGCCCTGATCAGTTGTACCAATAGCATATATCAGTGATTTCCAAATTTGCAAATCAGGCTATAAATCCTATCTTTGCAATCCGATTCAAATCTGATAAATAAACAATTATAAATACTCCTTCAATGGCAACTACAGGCGACATCAACGTAGGCTCAGTAATCCGTTTCAATGGAGAGCTTTGCAGAATAGAAGAATACCAACACCGTACTCCCGGAAATTTACGTGCATTTTATCAAGCCCGTATGCGCAATCTGAAAAACGGAAAAATTGTAGAAAACCGGTTCCGTTCGGGTGAAGCTGTTGAAGTTGTTCGTGTGGAATATAAACAAATGCAGTTTATTTATCCGGAAGGAGATTTTATCGTATGCATGGATAATGAAACGTTTGAACAGGTTCATATTCCTTCTTTGTTAGTTGGTGATGCACTTCAGTTCTTAAAAGAAGGAATGGAAGTAAAGGTTTCTTTTGAAGGAGATGAGCCTATCCTGGCAGAGGCCCCAACATTTGTTGAGCTGGTGATTACTTACGCAGAACCTGGGGTAAAAGGCGATACAGCAACCAATACTCTAAAACCTGCAACTCTTGAAACAGGTGCCATTGTCAATGTTCCCCTTTTTGTAAATGAAGGAGAAAAAATTAAAATTGATACACGTACACATACCTACGTTGAACGTGTTAAATAATTTTTATAAAAGGCTATCAGGCAGTTAGCTTTTAATTTACATATGCTCATTTTTTTGGCACAATAATATTTTTATATAAAAATAAAAGAAGAAAAAAATGCCTCATCAAAAAATTGGTGAGGCATTTTTTTAATTATTATATTTGAACCAATTCAGTCTTTCTATACTATGAAACTACCGATTCAACTTACATTAAAAGAAATTGCGGGCATGATAAATTGTGAGTTTGACGGCGTCCCTGATCATCCGGTTACGGGGTTAAATGAGATCCACATGGTTGAAGCCGGTGATATTGTTTTTGTTGACCATCCCAAATACTATGATAAGGCTTTGAACTCAAAAGCCACTACTATTCTTATCAATAAAAAAACAGCTTGTCCCTCTGGAAAAGCACTTCTTATTTCCGACGATCCGTTTAGAGATTATAACAAGCTTGTCAGACACTTTCAGCCCATAAACTACTCCTCTAAATCCATCAGTGATACTGCCAAAGTTGGAATCAATACGGTAATCATGCCCGGTGTATACCTGGGAAATAATGTTACCGTCGGCGATAATTGTGTACTTCATCCCAATGTAGTGATTTACGATAATTGTCATATTGGAAACAATGTAGTGATACATGCAAATACTGTCATTGGCGGAGATGCATTCTATTATAAAAAAAGAGAAACACATTTTGACAAAATGATCTCCTGTGGACGTGTCATTATTAAAGATGATGTAGAAATCGGCTCCGGATGTACAATTGATAAAGGTGTTTCAGGTGATACCATCATTGGGGAAGGATGCAAACTGGATAATCAGATACAGATAGGACATGATACACAACTTGGTAAAATGTGTTTATTGGCATCACAAGTTGGTGTTGCCGGTGTCGTATCACTTGGAGATTATGTAACACTTTGGGGACAAGTTGGTGTGAGAAGCGACGTAAAAATAGGAACAGGAGCCACACTGCTTGCACAAACAGGACTCGCTGAAGATGTTCCTTCCGGTAAAACATACTTTGGGACTCCGGGTGGAGAAGCACGTGTGAAAATGAGAGAAATTGCTGCCATTAAAATGCTACCCGAAGTATTAAAAAAAATGAATGATCGTGTATCCAAATAAATCAGATAGAATTTTAAAAAGCAGAACAGTGCTTGCGATTGGAGTGAATTATTAATTTTTTTAAATCGATGTATGATGTCTGATAACCCTATTAATAAAAACATTTCAAAGAATATCAGGGATATTAAGCTGAATTCGCTTTTGGAAATTACCAAGGCCATCAATCGTAATTCATCTACCGAGCAACTATTACAAATTTTTGAAGAAGTATTAGAAACACAGTTAAACATTGGTAAACTGGTGCTTTTCAGCTATGAAAATGGATGGAAATGTGTTTTAAAATACGGTGTCGGAGATGAATACAATGACATTAATGTGGAACGTGACCTTTTACCGATTACAGAAATTGCCACTATTAATTTTTCTCAGAAAAATTTAAATAAAGCGTTTGAAATTGTTATACCGGTATTTCATAAGTCACAACCTTTGGCATATGTGCTTGTCGGGGATCTGGAAGACCGTCTGGAAGTAAGTCCTGCTATCAAACACCTTCCTTTTGTACAAACCCTTACAAGTATCATTGTTGTTGCAATAGAAAATAAAAAGCTGGCAAAGGACACCATCCGTCAGGCTGCCATGCGCAAAGAGTTGGAACTTGCCTCAGAAATGCAATCCATGCTTTTTCCGAGTACATTGCCCACGGATGACAAATTGGATTGTTCGGCCTTTTATCTGCCACATCAACAAGTAGGAGGAGATTATTATGATTTTATTTGGTTGAGTGAAAATGAATGTGCTTTCTGTGTAGCAGATGTTTCCGGAAAAGGTGTCGCAGCAGCGCTTCTTATGTCCAACTTTCAGGCAAATTTAAGGATCCTTTTTAACCATACCACCTCCCTTACCGATCTTGTCCGCGCATTGAATGCGAAAGTGATGGCTAATGCAAAAGGTGAAAAATTCATTACGCTTTTCATTGCAAAGTATAATTTATCGACACGTACATTAACCTACGTAAATGCTGCTCATAACCCTCCGCTAATTGCTATCGGAAATACCATCAGTACACTTAAAGTAGGATGCACCGGTTTAGGTATGTTTGATGATATTGTTCAGTTAAAAGAGGGAGTAGTTCAAATAACACCGGGAACAACCATTGTGTGTTATACCGATGGACTTGTTGAATTGGAAAATGATAAAGGAGCTGATTTCGGTATTGAAGCACTTAAAACCATCCTGAAAAATAATTCACACTTAAGTATGGCTGAATTAAACGCATTGATTATGCAAACGATTATTGAATACAAACAAAATCAGCCCTACGTAGATGACATTGCACTATTTAGTGTAAAGATCCACTAATTTTTTTTCCTTTTTGTTAATTTGTGGTTTATCCTGTACAGGATCCTCATTTATATCTCTTGATTTACGATGATAAACATCAATAGCAACAAGCATTGCTATAAATCCCCAAAATGGAACAGATGCCTTATCCGTATCCAAAAAATCATTAATCAATCCGTGAACAATGTACGTTACAAATCCCAATAAAAGCACCAATACTAATTTTTTCATTTCATTTTCTTTGATACTGTAATATAAACGAAATCCCGCAGACAATACACATACAACAATCACTACAAAGGTTATAAGCCCGAGCACACCCGATTCACTTAACGGTCCAAGATATTCACTGTGTGCATTTCCACCGTTCCCCAGATTAGTACTTATAATTGTTTTATCCCGTGCTTGCTGAAAAGGCGCATAAACAAATGCATAGGTCCCCGGCCCCCAACCGAATACCGGACGGACTTCAAACATTCTTAAAGCAGAGGACCAGCGGTTCAAGCGCTCCAAATTTGAAGCATCCGTAGAAATATTGGAAATCGATTGTATGTTTTTATCAAAATCCTTAGAAGCATCCTGCCTGTTCTTTTCAAGACTCAATTTTATTTCTGTCTGAAAAGCCAGTGCCGCAACCGCCAGACAGGCTGCAATAAAGATAATAAAATTGAACTTGACACGAAGCAATAACACAATGTAAACCACCCCTGCGACAGCCAAACTTAACCATGCTGCTCGTGTATAGGATAATCCAAGAGCTACTGCAAATATGACCAACGTTAATGTCGCCATAAACTTGGTTATTGCAGAATATTTTTTATTTACGGTAAAAAACAGGATCGCAGGAAAAAACATTGCAAGCATAGCCCCATAAACAGTATGGTCATTATAAAAAGGAGACATTACCCAATTGGCAGGCTCGCGTTCAAAACCATAAAGTGAGTGATTGTAGATCGTATAAAAAATGACTAAAACAAAAGCCGATATATACAACCATATAAATTTTTTTATATTCGAATAATCCTTAAATAACTGTATTCCCAGAAAATAAAAAACCAATATATACCACAGTCTGGATATTAAAAATTTAAAAGATACGATCGGTATTTCACTGGTTATGCTCGTAATAAATATCCATGTCAGATATATAATAATAGAGACCGTTATCGGATGCCTCATCACTTCTCTATCAAAAGTGGATTGATGCAATTGTTTCAAAATAAAGATCACCATTATACCGAATATGATGGGTTCAGTCGGCAGACTTAAACCAAGTCCTCCCTCCAAATGTTGTAAATTGATTGCCAGCGGAGTTAAGAAAACAACTAACAATATTAACTTATCCAGCGAGAACAAGGCCAGCATTATGATCAATAAGGCCGCAGGAATTAAATTGAGATAATAAAACTCATTATAAATACCAATTGCATTCGCGAGAATAAATACAAAGGAAAGTAAATAAATCCATTTTATGTTTTTAGCGATAATCAATTGCAAAAAATTAAATAAGTGTTTTTTGTTTATCCAGCATTAATAAAATTATCAACAAGAATAGATCTGCAGAAAGCACTGAGACCAATACAATCAACCAACGAATCGGATACGATTTTTTATCCGCAATAATAGGAGATGTTACGATACTCATATACGTCAACTCTTTATTTAAATCTGTTAACGTATTGTCATAATCTATTTTTGTTAAATTGTAACTATTCAAGATTCCCTCATAAATTTTGGACGTCGTATAATATTCTCCACCTTTATTCTGCAAATTATTAATCATTTCATCAATGTTTTTGTAATTACTTTTACCTGTAGCATTGATATTCCTGATATATCCTTTTGTAAATTCCTTTACCTGTGTTCCATAATCAAGCAAACCATAATTTAAACGCATGTTTTGTAAAATGGTCCCTACAGAATCCAGTTCCTTCTTTCTTTGGCTAAGTTGATTCTGTTGCATCCCTAAAATTTCTTTTGATCGTAATCTTTGCATCATTCTGGCCTTTTGATTCAACGAATTCATTATTTCCCTAACCATAGCACAGGCTAACTGAGGATCTGTATCCAATACTTTTATCAAAATGGATTCATAATCAGTACGTGTAACTGAAATATTGGACTCATATTCGCCTATCAGATCCGAAAAGCCGGCTGCCTTATTCGTATCAATCTTATAATGCTCTGCCAGATTAAATTTACGAATTACCGAATTTCTGATATCTGCCGACTCAAATAATTGCATCATTTGTTCCGACTTGCTTTCGCTACTGTATGGATTGAGATTGGTAGGATAAACAATAGCGAACGATTTATATTTTGGTTTGATAAACCATTTACTCGAAAATAATCCGGAGATAATAACCGCAGCTGCGGTAACTGTTATAAACTGTTTTCTATAGTTTATAATAAGTCTAATAAAGTAGGTTATACCTTCTGTGTACTCTTGCATAATTTTTAATAATGTAGTGGATAATGTAAATCATATTTTGAAAGCGGATGTTACAAGTATAACCATTTTTAACCTATTTTCTGCATACATTACGCTTTATCACTCAGCTTTATTTTGTACTGATTTATATTTTCAAGAAGCAGAATTACCAGGATTGCTAAAATTAAAGTCGATACTGTGGATACCAGAATAATCAACCAGCGAATAGGATAGGTTTTCTTCTCTGCAGGAAATGCATGGCTAACAACGAATTTTTGCGGAAATATTTGTTCTGCATCCATTTTCGTTTCTTCATACTTTGTTTGAAGGGAATTCAACTGTGTTTGCTGCAATACCAGCTTATCGCGCAGCGACATATAAGAGCTGCCATATTCACCAATCACATTTAGCTTTTCCTCCAATAATCTCATTGCTCGGGAATCACCTTTTGATATTGCTATTGCGTACTGCTCACTGATTACTTCCGACTGAGATTCATAATCATATATACCGTAACTATTCAATAATTTAAGAGAATCAGTAATGTTTTTTACATACACCAGCTTATCGTTATACTCTTTTTGTACAATGTGCAGTGCCTTTTGAATACGGTCCTTTTGAATACGTATTTTAACAGAATCGTATAAAGCAGCAATATCATTAGCTATTTCCGAAGCAAAAACAGGATCCTTATCCAACACTTCTATTTTAACGGACATAAGCTCTGTTCTTTTAAAAGTGATATTGTCCTGAAACTCATTATCCAATATCGTTCTCTTAGAGTCACATGTACTATCAATTTTGTAATGAGCTAGTAAATTATATTTTTTAGCAATCCTTGATCTTATTTCCTCCGAATTTAAAATCTGAAGCATTTGCTCTGCTTCTTCTTCCTGACCAAATTTTAAAACATCTTCTGACCTGCTGTATAGCACTTTAGAAATTGAATTGGTAGTTGCCGGAAATAATATAACTGTTGATTTGTATTTATCCTGAATCATTAAGGAAACGATACCTGAAACAAGGATCGTTGAAAAAACAACAATCCCAAGTACTTTTCGCCATTTATAAACAAAATACAATACGTTTAATGAATTGAAATCATTGTTCGATTGATTTTTACTGTGCATGTCAAGTTTATATAAATTGTTTAGGGATGACAAAAATATAAAAAATTACTAAACGTTTGGTAGTAGTTATCCATACTTTAATAGCCTGAAAATAGCTTTTGGACTAATCATTCCAGAAACAAATGCCCATACTGTACAAGTGGAAACCATTATTGCAAAATTAAACATCCAATGAAAGGGTAAGGTTTTGTAAGTCACATAATTTATGCAGATTACCCCTATTGTAAACATAATGAACGTATTGATGAGCCGGTAGTTTATTTTGAATTTGAAAATGCGTTGTGCAATGATCACCTGGATAAACGCTGTAACAAACTGAGTTATCAGACTCGAAATAGCCGATCCGTATGCTTTTAAATGAGGGATCAGTATAAAATTAAGACTGATATTCACCACCATACCAAATGCAGCCATGGTATTGAGATACTTCATGTTTCCGTTAGCAGTAAGTAAAGTACCAAAAATATAGGTTGTTGAAACAGCAATAAAACTCAGCATTAATAAGCCAAATATACCGGATGATTCTTCCACATGCTGTATATAAAGCAGATCCATAAACTCTTTACAATAAAAAACACAACTCACTCCTATAACAATTGCCGGCGCAAGCAAAAGTGTACTGATCAGTTTCACTAACGATTCAACAGATTCATTGTATTTCAGCATCCTTGAAAATATCGGTAAAAGCATACCTGCAGTTAAAAAAGCAATCATATTCGTAGCATCCAGCAACCTAAACGCCTGTGCATAAATACCAGACTGAACATCACCAACCCCTTCCGGTAAAAGCCGCTCTATCATTACGGTATCAATACGGTTATAAAATGACATTAATAAAGTCAAAATAGCGAATGGCAGGCTTTTTTTTAATATCATCAGCGAAAATGGCCAGTTCCAGCCAATTCTGAAGGTGTGCGTCTTTCTTAAAACAATTACAAAAACAGTAATCGCAGAAGTCAAATAAGAAAATGTTTGTGCATAAACAAAATACATAATTCCATTTGCCCCCTGAAAAAAACCTCTTTTAAGCATGATTATGCAAAGCACAATCAAAATAATCCTGTCTAAAACCGAAACAATACTATCTGTTTTAAACAGATGCAAACCGGCTAGATTAGAGCGCATGTAATTAATAAAGAACAATAAAAACATATTAAATCCTACAATCAGCAACAACTTCATCAATCGGGTATCATATCCGATCATCAGCCCGATCAGAACCACGATAATGATGTAAATGATTGCCAGAATGATTTTTAAAGTAAAAAGCCCCGAAAAATGCTTGGTGAGTAAATGATTATTCTGAGCGATATTCTTATTATTGAAATTGGTGATTCCAAAATCAAGAATAATTGTTAAGATAAAACAAAAATTAAAAATTGCAAAATAAACACCATAACTTGCTGCCCCTACTTCTATTTGAACTTTCCTGTCAATGCCCAGGATATAAATAGGCTTGATCAGTAAGTTCAAAAAAAGAATGAGCGCCAGATTGGTTAAAAATTTTTTCTGCATCCTGCAAAAGTACAAATTATTACCTCTGTCATTTAAAAATTGTTATCCTTGCGGTTTTAATTTGAGCCACATACATACTATTTGTTATGGAATTAAAAGATTTTTTTTAATTTTATTTCCCAATGGAAATTGCTGTCAATACTCGTTTACTTCTCAAAAATAAATTGGAAGGCATTGGATGGTTTACCTTTGAGACTCTTAAACGGATCACAAAAAGATACCCCGAACATCATTTCATTTTCTTATTTGACAGGCATTTTCATGAGGAATTTATCTTTTCTGATAACATCACCCCTCTTATCCTTTCTCCTCCGGCAAGGCATCCGTTTCTTTATTATATCTGGTTTGAACACACAGTTGCCGGTTTTCTAAACAAATTTAATCCTGACTTATTCCTGTCCCCAGATGGTTATTTGTCATTAAACGCTAACTGCAAGCAACTACCGGTAATTCACGATATAAACTTTGAACATTATCCAAAGGATTTATCATTTTTAACACGAAAATACTATACACATTTTTTTCCAAAATTTGCGAAAAAAGCGCATCGCATAGCTACCGTTTCCGAGTTTTCAAAAAAAGATATTTCCGAAACGTATCATATCCCCTCCGAAAAAATCGATGTGGTTTACAATGGCTGCAATGAAGTATTTTCACCGGTAAGCGAAGATGTTAAGAAAAAAACAAAAGATAAGTTTTCCCAGGGAGCAGATTATTTTCTTTTTGTTGGTGCACTTCATCCCCGTAAAAATATTTCCCGTCTGTTTCAGGCATTTGATGCATTTAAAGACACGACCTCCAATCAGATTAAATTAGTGATTGTAGGTGAAAAGTATTATTGGACAAGCGAAATAAAGCATTCCTATATTGGTATGAAATACAAAAAGGAGGTCATTTTCACCGGACGATTAGCAGTTCAAGATCTTAAAAATGTAATGGCTTCAGCTTTTGCATTAACATATGTACCTTATTTTGAAGGATTTGGAATACCCATACTGGAAGCTATGAATTGCGATGTTCCGGTTATTACAAGCGATGTGACATCTATGCCGGAAGTAGCAGGCGATGCAGCTCTGCTGATCGATCCTTTCTCGGTTGATTCGATCAAAACCGCAATGCTCACCCTGTATAAGAATGAGCAAATATGTACTCAACTCATCCAAAAAGGACGTTTGAGAAAACAGGATTTTAGCTGGTCAAAATCAGCTGATGCATTGTGGAACAGTATCGAAAAAACAGTTGGTTCCTAGTACTTTATTCTGAAAAATGCTTGTGGTTACAGTCAACTTTGGGTGACATAAAACAGAACCATTTTAATTGATTATCACCCCTTCAATCCAAAAAATTCGTATCTTTCCGGGCCCAATTCTTTGCAAGAAAAAATGAACATTTACGATAAATACGAAGCTGTCATAGGTTTAGAAATACATGCCCAACTTTCTACGAAAAGCAAAGCATACTCCAGCGACTCAACGGAGTTTGGCGTATTACCGAACACCAATGTGAGTGTAATTACACTGGCTCATCCGGGAACGCTTCCAAAATGCAATAAAAAAGTGGTGGAGTTTGCTGTTAAGCTAGGATTAGCATGTAAAAGCAATATCCGAGAAGTGAATGAATTTGCACGTAAAAATTATTTTTACGCAGATCTTCCGAAAGGCTATCAGATTACTCAGGACAAAACTCCTATTTGTTCCGGTGGATTTATTACCATAAAAAAAGAAGACGGATCGGAAAAACAGATCAATATTACCCGCATTCACATGGAAGAAGATGCCGGTAAAAGCATACATGATATTGATCCTTTTGCTACATTGATCGACCTTAACCGCGCTGGTGTTCCCTTACTGGAAATTGTTAGTGAACCGGGAATACGCAGCAGTGAGGAAGCCTATCAATACCTTACGGAAGTTAGGAAGCTGGTACGTTACCTGGACATCTGTGATGGTAATATGGAAGAAGGAAGTTTACGCTGTGATGCGAATATTTCTGTACGCATAAAAGGAGAACAAAAATTTGGAAGACGCACAGAAGTGAAAAACATGAACTCCATCCGTAATGTTCAACGTGCTATTGATTTTGAAATAAAACGACAGATTGATGCTATAGAGAACGGAGAAACCATCAGTCAGGATACAAGAAGTTTTGATGCAACAACCGGTTCTACATTCGTTCTCAGAAGCAAAGAAATGGCAAACGATTATCGTTATTTTCCTGAACCCGATCTGCAACCAGTTATTGTCACACAAGAATACATTGAAAAGGTAAAAAGTAAATTACCGCCTTTACCCAATGAATTATTTAAAAAGTACACCACTCTCGGATTGTCACCATACGATGCAGGGGTACTTACAGATTCAAAAGAAATTGCTCTGTATTTTGAAGAAGTGATTGCAAAAACTAAAAGTATAAAATCCGCCAGTAATTGGTTAACGGTTCAAATCAAGTCTTATTTAAATGATAACGCCATACACATTTCGGATTTTAAAATCTCACCTGTCCGAATTGCTGAGCTGGTTGATTTAATTGATAGCGGTAAAGTGAGCCATACGCTGGCCACACAAAAAATATTTCCTAAATTATTGGAACAACCTGAAAAATCCCCCGCTAAAATTGCGGAAGAAAATAACTGGATACAAGAAAGCGATAGCAATGCATTAACGGAAATAGTGAAGCAGGCCATCGCAAAATATCCTGAAAAGGTTGTAGAATATAAAAATGGTAAAACAACACTTCTTGCACTTTTTATGGGTGAAGTCATGAAGCTTTCGAAAGGCAAGGCTGATCCTAAAGTTGCAAGTGACATCGTAAAAGAATTATTAGAAAAACAGAATTAAATTTATAAGATACACTAACCGCCCAATTAAATGAAATTATCAAAATTCACATTTGCACTTCCCATCATCTTGCTGGCGGGATGTTCCAACACAAACCCCGAATCTAAAGATTTTGAATTAAAGGGAAAATTAAGCAATGCGCATGGAGAAACGATTTATCTTCAGCAATTATCTCCTACAGGTGTAAAAGATATTGATACAGCAATAGTGAATGAAAGGGGGGAATTTGTAATGGATGCACCCATTAAGGAAGTTGGTTTTTATCGTTTAAAAATTACAGATAAAAATTTAGCTACATTCATTTTTTCTGAAAATGAAAAAGTAAGTATTACAGGTGATGCAACAAACATCGGAAATACCTACACGGTAGAAGGATCACCCGATTCAAAACTCTTCTGGGAACTTAATAAAGCATTGATGGCCAATTATGGAAAAAGAGATTCACTTCAAAAATCATTTCAGAATTTTATTAACAGGCCCGATATGGATTCTGTACGTGTTGATTCTTTAAGCAATGCATTGGAAAAGCCATACACTACCCTCATTGAAGAAAATAACAATTATCTTAAAAACTTTATTGAAAAAAACATTGGTTCT
>CAZMRM010000018.1:0-1345 GCA_964568515.1 uncultured Chitinophaga sp.
AGGATACAGGAACACCTGCCAATACAGAACTATTTCCTTCCTTTAACTTTAGCTTTTCCCAATTCTCTTTCACATCTTGCTCATTATTTACCTTTACATCACCATAAATATGGGGATGACGGCTAACCATTTTATCACATAAAGAATGAATGACATCAGCAATATCAAATGCTTGGGTTTCAGAAGCAATTCGTGCATAAAATACGATGTGCAGCAAAATATCTCCTAATTCCTTTTTAATATTTGTCATGTCCTTATCAATAATAGCATCTGCCAACTCATACGTTTCTTCAATCGTCAGATGCCTCAGACTTTCTATGGTTTGCTTTTTATCCCAAGGGCATTTCTCCCTCAATTCATCCATCATGATTAATAATCGTTCAAATGCGACAAGCTTTTCCTTCATTCTTTCTTTTTTTTTCAAATGTAACAACTAAGTATTAATAACAACATTAAAAAAAGCCAACTATTTTGATATTTTTGCATAGTCAATTCATGATTACCTTGAGTTTAAATAAAGTTTCTGGTGTTCTGGTATTTTTTTGTTGTATGATCAGTATACATACAACCACCCTGTATTGTCAAAATAATCCTAAAAAAGACTTTGTATTGAATGCTCAGGCACATTACGGTTTCATTATGAACCATCGGAACAACATGACACATCTGATCAGGGGGCATATTTACGGCGCCGAATTAAATTATATGTTCAGAACCAGTGGAAACAAACCTTGGCAACAACTCTATAAGTACCCCGACTTTGGTATATGCCTTCTTCACATGGATCTGGCAAACAGAAATCAACTGGGTACACTCGAAGCCCTATATCCATATACCAATTTACGACTCAATAAAATCGACCAGAAGATCAATCTAAGCATAAGACTTGGGGCAGGTCTCGGATTTCTTACCAGACCATTTGACCGGATAAAAAACCATAAAAATAACGCTATCGGATCCTATATGAATGGCTTTGTAAATATACGATTACATGCCAATTTCATGCTTTCTGAGGCATGGTCAATGAATACCGGAATTGGTTTAACACATATTTCAAACGGTGCAATGAAAACCCCCAATCTTGGATTAAATATGGCCACTGTTAATTGGGGAATTGGTTATGTTTTCGGAAACCGTTGCTTCACTTATAAAACAGATTCATTGTCACCCTGCAGCAGGGTCTGGAAATTTTCCATTATTGCTGTAACAGGAGTAAAAGAGCTTGAAATACCCGGAGAACGCAAATACATGGCATACGGTTTACAAGGCATTGCTTATAAAACATTGAATTATAAAAACAAAATCGGCGGGGGCATCGAATTTACTTATAGCAATGCAACACGTA
>CAZMRM010000018.1:1355-10411 GCA_964568515.1 uncultured Chitinophaga sp.
AAAGAATGGGAAACCGACGATGTTTACGAACCTTCCTTTACAGACATACTTCAAATAGGAAGTAAATTTAGCTATGTATATACATTAAACCGGTTATCTTTCCCGGTAGAGTTTGGTATATATATTTTTAAAAAACAATCTTCGAATGGAATGTTTTTTCATAGAATTGGTGGCAGATACATGATCACCAAGCACCTGATAGCTAATATTACACTTTTAACCCATTTTGCAAAAGCAGATTATTTTGAAGGAGGACTTGGATATGAATTTTAGTCAGCTAAAAATAAAGAATATATCCTTCTTATTTTTTGTACTGCTGTTTTTTAACGCATGTAAAAAAGAAAACCTTTGTGACTGCTTTAAACGAACCGGAAAAATTGTTCAGGAAGAAAGAATGATTACCGGATTCTCCCAATTGCTAATAATGGATAATATTAATGCATATATTGTGGAGGACTCTATTTTTAATGTAATAGTAGAGGCAGGTGAAAATATTGTTCCGCTTATTAAAACAGAAATAGATGGCACTACGCTGGTCTGTACCAATGACAACCGCTGTAATTGGACAAGAAGTTATGATAAACCGATGAATGTTTACATTCACATGCCCAAAATAGAGAGAATTGAGTCGAACGGCACAGGCAATATCAAAAGCTTAAATACCATTACAACTCCTTTTTTTTATATTCAAACAAAAAATTCGGGAGATGTCGAAATCACTCTAAATTCAAAAGAATTACGCACTGCTATGCATGGTTCATCCGATCTGACTTTACATGGAACGGTAAATAATCATGAATGTGATATTGGAGGAACAGGCTACTTAAGAGCCGTTGACCTTATTTCTGGCTATACATTTGTTCACACCTATACGATTGGCTTATGCTATGTATATGCAAAAGATATCCTTATTTGTAATATTGACCAAAAAGGAGATGTGTTTTGCTATGGTGCTCCTAAACAAGTAATAACTAAATTTACCAATTCTGGACGTCTGTATTTTCAGTAACAGAGTATATCAATTAAAAAATTTTTATAAATTTTTTATCTTATTGTAAATGAAAATTAAGAATATTAAGATTCACTATTTAATAAAGTTATTCGTTTTCTGGTTATTGTTCTTCGCCGGCTTTCGGTTATTATTTGTTATTTATCATCATACAAGGATTCCCGATGGTCAACATGCAGAAACAGGTATGGGATTCTTTTATGCATTACCGTTGGACATTTCAACTGCTTGTGCCGGTTTATTCATCCCCTATATTTTATGGTCATTTCAACAATTTTATAAGAGCCGGTTACTCCATATTATCAATTTGTCCTTTTTGATCATTGTCATTATCCTGATTACGATTTTGAGCATGGCTAATATTAAAATGTATGGTGAATGGGGCACTCTGCTAAGTGCCAGAGCATTTAATTATATACTATATCCTAAGGAAGTGTTGAATTCGATTTCAGGGTGGTCGCTTTTTTTGCTGCTAAGCGGTTGTGCACTCATATCTCACTTTGTTATCAGAGCATACCGAACTTATATTACTAATTTTTCTTATCCTATTGAAAATATTAAAATTAGAATCCTTCTGATCGTTTTAATACCTTTTCTTCTCTTAATTGGATTTAGAGGAGGCTTCCAGCTAGTTCCCATTAATGAAAGTACCTGTTATTATTCATCCATACCTATTAATAATCACATTGCAACGAATAACATTTGGTATTTGGTACACAGTTTCCTGGAAGCGAATGACAATAAAAATCCATATGAGTTCATGGATAAAGAAGAAGCAAAAAAAATAACCGCTTCCCTCTTCAAAAGAGCTGAGAACAAAGAAAATGCTTTTTTAAAAACAACCCGGCCTAACATTGTTGTACTTGTTCTTGAAAGCTGGACTGCCAATATTATTGAAGCATTGGGAGGAGAACCGAATGTAACACCTTATTTTGACAAGTTAAGAAAAGAAGGTTTATTATTTTCCAATATGTACAGTAGTGGCTTTAGAACCGAACAAGGATTAATTTCCATTTTTAGTGGGTTTCCGGGTCAACCGAACAATTCCATTATTACAACACCAAGTAAGGCAGAACAACTACCTTCTTTAACCACTGACATTGTAAACCAAGGTTATTCATCTTCTTTTTATTATGGTGGAGAAATTGAGTTTGCAAACATGAAAAGCTATTTAATAAATACACATTTCGACAAGATCGTTGATAAGAAAAATTTCAATACTTCTCAATTAAATAGTAAATGGGGAGCTCATGATGAATTCGTTTTGCAAAAACAGTTAGAAGATTTGCGATCTCAAACTACTCCTTTCTTCTCTGTTGTTTTAACACTCAGCACGCATGAGCCTTTTGAAGTCACAATGAAAACACCCTTTCCTGAAAATACGGAAGAAAATAAATTTAAGAAGGCTGCTTATTACACGGACCATTGTTTGAATATCTATTTTAATGAGGCAAAAAAACAAGGCTGGTATGAAAACACATTATTTATACTGGTCGCTGATCATGGCCACTATCTTCCTAAAAATACAAATCTTGATTATCCGGAAAGCAGAAAAATTACGGCTCTAATTGTTGGAGGGGCATTAAAAGAGGAATTTCGCGGTAAAATGATGGATAAAATCTGCAATCAGAATGATTTCCCAGCCATACTACTATCACAACTAAACTTACCATTTGATAAATTTGTTTGGAGCAAGGACATTTTTAATACGACTGTCAAAGAATTTGCATATTATTCCAATGAAAATTGCCTGGGTTGGATCACACCCGGAAAAAGTTATGTCTACAATTTTGTTTCAAAAACAACAAAGCAATTACCTGGAATTCGTGATTCAACTGCTATTCCGGCATCATTGACAGAAGGAAAAGCATATCTTCAAACATTGTATCAAACTTATCTTGACTATTAAATGCATGAAAAATTCCGTTTTGCCTATTGCTGTTGGATTCTTATTTATAATGCCATTCTTTAACAATGAAACAGCTTTTGCCACTCCACAACAAGATTCAGCCACGGTTATCCGATACCACGATTACATTTATAAAAAAAGTATTAAAACCGTTCAGTTAATCTCACCCGATTTTGAACTCTCACAACCCTTTATCCACCTCAACACCA
Source organism: uncultured Chitinophaga sp. (assembly GCA_964568515.1). Taxonomy (GTDB): domain Bacteria; phylum Bacteroidota; class Bacteroidia; order 2-12-FULL-35-15; family 2-12-FULL-35-15; genus 2-12-FULL-35-15. The sequence continues at coordinate 4,483 of CAZMRM010000018.1, forward strand.
ACGAATCCTTATTACTTGCTTTTGACGATATAAGTGGTGATTTTCAGGATTATTCTTATACATTTATCCATTGTAATGCTAACTGGGAACCATCCGATATGATGAGCTCAGAATTTATTGATGGCTTTGCAGACAATTCGATTACCGATTATAGTTATTCTAATAACACACTTCAAAAGTATATTCATTATAAAACCATCTTTCCAAACAATTCAACACGGTTCATTAAATCCGGCAATTACCTTTTAAAGGTATATCAGGATGGGGACCCGGAAGATATTGTAATAACAAAACGATTTATGATTAGTGACAATAAAATAAGCATTACAGGTAGCGTTAATTCTGCGAGTATCACTACTGATAGAAATTATAAACAAGAGATTGATTTTATAATTGATTATCAGGGCTACTCCATTAATAATCCCTATAGCGATTTAAAGGTTTATCTACAAAAAAATAATCAGTGGACAAATATGAAATCAGGATTAAAACCTGTTTATGTCAGGGATCAACAGTTAGTTTATGATTATGATGAAGAAAATGTTTTTTATGGTGGAAATGAATTTCGCAATTTTGATATAAAAAGTATTCGTTACAATTCACCTCGTGTTGCTTCTATAAAGAGACATGATGATGGATTTCACGTCTCTCTTTTTGCAGATGAAAAACGCACATTCAAACAATACTTTAACCAGCCTGATATAAATGGAAATTTTATAATAAAAAATGAAGATGGAAGAACCACTAGTGAGACAGATGGGGAATACTGTTTTGTTTCTTTTTATCTTCCTTATGAGCACCTAATAACCGAAGGAAAAGTATACGTTTTTGGAGCTTTTAACGGGTGGAATTGTACAGAAGAAAATAAGATGCGATATAACATTGATCGCATGGGTTACGAAGCCAAAATTTACCTTAAACAAGGATATTATAATTACGAATACGTTTTAAATAACGACAAAAACGAAGTAAATGAAGTAGAAATAGAAGGCAGTCATTCCGAAACTGAAAACGATTATTCCATCCTGGTCTATCATCGATTTCCCGGCACGTTTTATGATCAACTTATAGGCGTTAAGCGACTGAATTCAATGAAACATTGATTTTTTTTGATAAATTAAATCCACATTTTAATAAAAGTCGTAACTTAACATAGTATTTATTACAAAGTTGAATTCAGAAATATAATTTTTCTGATTAATGAAGCGGCAGGATAATATAAATGTTTTAAATATGCATTTCATGGGAGTACAAGCAACAAAGGTTACGCACGGGATCAAAATCAGTGTTGAAACCAAATTTCAAAGTGAACATTCAGTTTCAGAACATCGTCATTTTCTTTTCTCGTATCACATTGTTATTGAAAATACAAGTGAACACACTGTCCAATTGTTAACCCGACATTGGGATATATTTGATTCCGGGACGGAATACAGCGAAGTGGATGGTGAAGGTGTAATTGGAGAAAAACCTGTTTTGGAACCAGGTGAATCTTTTGAATATGAATCAGCTTGCAGTCTCACTACGGATATCGGAAAAATGAGTGGAACGTATTTAATGGAACGAAAAATTGATAAGTTACAATTTCGCGTTACGATACCGGAATTCGAATTGATCGTTCCATACCGTTTAAATTAATACACAATAACAACAAAGCTGTTAAATCCAGCTTTGTTGTTATTTTTTATGCATCTTCATTCCCTTCAATAAATCACCCACTACTTTGTCAATAGGCAATGTAAAATCAGCTGAAGAAATTGTTTTCAGAGGGATCCACCTGAAATTTTGCTGGTCTTGTACGTCCTGTACAAAATCAAATATGTTGGTTTTAACTTCCAGGTTTGTAAGAGAAACTGCCCTTACCGTATAGTATATACTGATAATTTGATGATCATTATGAAAAGCAGAAGGCTGAAAAAAATCAGTTGTATAAAAGTGGTTTTCTACTTCTATTTCCATATTCATCTCTTCCCTAAATTCCCGTTTAAGACAATCAATTGTACCTTCACCAAATTCCAGTCCTCCGCCAGGAAATTTTGTGATCGCATTACCTTTAACCAACTCATCACTGACTAAAATTTCGTCTTCAATAATTAAAATACCATATACGCGAATATTGAAACTACCCATTTAACAAAAATAACTGACTTTTATGGATTTTAAATATATTAATGTTATTGACTATCGGAATGTTTATGCGGATTTTCGGTCCAAAATGGACAAGAGTCATTTAAAGTTGCTTTTTTGCTCTGATCATTTCTCTTTTTCCCGGAGGCCCTTTTAATGTTTCCAATTCAAAACCTATTTTTTTTATAAGCCGTTTTACACTGCCTTTTGCACAATAGGTTACTAATAATCCCTGATTTTCCATCAAATTCCATAATTTCAGAAAGATATCCTCTGTCCACATCTCCGGTTGCGCTGTAGGACCAAATGCATCATAATAAACAAGATTATATTTTTCCTCCAGTTGAACCTGTTGAAGTGTATCGTTTACTTTATTCAACTTAAATTTATCTGTTATCTCCACCGTTGTATTCCATCCGCATGAATGAATTGCATTAAAAAAAAGTTGCAAATTATTTTTATTATTGTGAGAATCCATTAATAAATCAGGATAATTTAATAGATTTAATAAATCAGTTGCTACAGGATATGCTTCAACTGCAGTATAAAAAACAGGTAATTTTTCCATTTGATTTTCTATCATCGTTAACAATACATTTAACCCTGTTCCCAATCCAATCTCTAAAATAGATATTTCTCTATTTTTCTTTCCGCATGTCCAAATGGAAGTAGTTGGCTTAAATCCAGCTTCAATGAACACATGCTTGCTTTCCTGAAGCGCTCCATGTATTGAATGATAATGTTCATTTAATTCCTCAACATATAAGGAATGAGAACCATCACCGGTTTTAATGAGCTTGTGCATAAATAGAAACGGCTAATTAAAATTATTTACTGATAATCTTGAACTCTGTTCTTCTATTCAATTGTCTCCCTTCATCCGTATCATTTGTTGCAATTGGCTGGTCTTTTCCGTAACCCGCATACGTTAACCGGTCTTGTGAAATTCCGGCTTTTACAAGGTAATCTACCACGGCTTTTGCTCTGTTTTGTGACAGTTTTTGATTATAGTCTGCTGCACCTTTGGAATCGGTATGCCCAGAAATTTCAATTTTTAATGTGGGCACATCATTTAATAGTTTCGTTAAACGTTGTAATTCGTTTGTGGACTCTGGACGCAATGTTGCTTTATCAAAATCAAAGAAAATATTCTTTAAAATAATTTTTGTTCCAACAGAAACATTATTCAATGCAACATCTTTGGTGACTTCTTGGAAAGCGGCTGTTGCAGGTATATCAAAATTTTCGGAGTGAAACAGGTATCCTTCTTTTTTAACAGCAATACCGTAGTTTTTACCGGCAGGTAAAGAAACCAAGTATTTACCGGTAGCACTGTTTGATGTAAAACTAGCAACAATTTCGTTTTTCTGATTATCAACCAGTTCTATGATTGCTTCTAAAGGTTTTGTTGTCAGAGCATCTGTAACAACACCTTTTAAAATAGTGAGTGCTGCTTCCCGTACAGCCACCACAGGCGCAATTACCGTTTCTTTGATAGGTGCCGCAAGACTAGCCAATAGATTATCCTCATTATTTAGTATCATTTCTTTTTCAGGTCCAAGGAAAGTAATCATATAAATATCCTTTTCTCCGTAACCACTCGCATTAAAGGATGCATAATAACCATGTTTACCACTTGCAGATATTACGAAAAATACATCATCATCCGGGGTATTAACAGGATACCCGAGGTTTTCAGGTTCGCTCCATTTTCCATTTTCAAACACCGACTTAAAAATATCATACCCTCCCATGGATTTATGTCCTTGGGAACTAAAATAAATTGTTTTTCCATCCGGATGCATGAATACACCTTCCTCACCATAAGGAGTGTTAATGGTATTTCCAAGGTTTACAGCTTGTCCCCATCTTCCTTTTTCATCTTTTCTGGAAACATAAATATCACGATTTCCCAGCCCTCCTTGCGGCTTATCAGAAACAAAATAAACCGACTTACCATCAGGGGAATAACAAGCCGATGATTCATGATAATCCGTATTAATATTTTTATTCATGTGTTCGGGTTTACTCCATGATTCGCCTTTTAACTCTGCTTCGTATAAATCACCATTGTTTTTACCGATATAGATCAAAAATTTTTGTCCATCTGCAGAAAGGCCCGAATTTGCATCATGATTTGAAGTATTTATAGGATTACCAATATTTTTTGCAGGTGTCCATTTTCCATCTTTGTGTGTAGAAACATAAATATCTTCAAAATATTCATTTATTACAGGATCTATCTGTCCTCCTGTTGTTTCAGGTCTTCTGGAAGTGAAAAGCATAATTGACTCATCTGCTGAAATCACAGGGCCATAATCGGAATACTGTGTATTTATTTCGGGCCCCACATTATCAATAAACACTCGAACAGGATGTTTGACCATTTCCTTTCCGATATTACATTCCTCTATATGTTTGTTTGCTTCACTTCTTAAATCATCAAATTCTTCTCCTTTAACGAGTGATTGATGAAATATCTTAAACTCCTGGATAGCTTTATCCCACTGCATATCCAGATGATACGCCTTACCCATTACAAAGTGAAGTTGTGGATCTACTGCTGAATTCAAGCTTAACGCCTTTTCAAGATAGGGTATGGATTTAAGCTTATAATTACTGTACAAATAGCATTTGCCAATTCTATAATTCAGTAATGCATTATTTGGATTGAATTTATTCGCTGCAAGATAAGGGTCCAATGCCAGTTTATAAAATACAGAACCCTTTTCAAAAAAGGCATCCCCTTTTTCTATGTTATTTTTTGCTTCTTTTAAACCATCTTTATTATCCTTAAAGTTATCCTTTGTAAACTCGACGTTCTGAGCCACAGCAGTCGTTATTATCAGAATAAATAAAAGCGTTGTAATTCTCTTCATGTTGATCATTTTAAAATTACTTTATCTGAATTAGTAGCCATTCCGACCGTTTATTTACATTCGTTTGAATAATTTTTTGCTGTTTCTGCTCCCAATAGAGCCGCTTTATTAAAATCTGCACAAGCTCCTTCCTGATCGCGAATCATTTCTTTCGCGATTGCACGATTCATATAAGCATAACCGTATTCTGGATTTAATTGAATTGCTTTTGTACAATCATCAATGCTACCTTTATAATCTTTTAATTTGTATTTTGCAGCGGCCCTGTTATTATATCCAAAGGCATAGTCAGGTTTCAATTCAATCGCTTTATTAAAATCAGCGATTGCCCCTTGATAGTCTTTGTCATCAAATTTGGCACTTCCTCTATTATTATAAGCCACATAGTAATCTTTATTTTCTTTTATAGCCTCCGTATAGTTGGCAATCGCCCCTTTCAAATCTCCCTTCTTACGTTTCAAACTCCCGAGATTATTATAAGCAAATGCCATTTCAGAATTAAGAACAAGAGCTTTATTATAATCATCAATAGCACCATTTAAATCATTCATTTGAAGTTTTGCACTAGCACGATCGTTGTAAGCATAAGCATAGTCTGCTTTATACGTTATGGCCAGTGTAAAGTCATCAATTGCATTTTTATATTCCCTATTCTCGAATGCTATTCCCCCTCTGTAATAATATGCCTGCGCATAATTGTCTTTTACATTAACCGCTCTTGTATAATCCTCTTTTGCTCCTTCTTTATCTCCTAACGCATATTTTGCCTGTGCGCGACTAAAACAAACATCGGCTGTTTCTTTCATTTCAAAAGCCTTATTAAAATCATTGATGGCCCCGTTATAATCTTTTAACTCCAGTTTGGTTGCTCCTCTGTTGTACCATGCCCTTTCAAAATCAGGTTTTAATAAGATGGCCTGGTC
>CAZMRM010000018.1:10421-18761 GCA_964568515.1 uncultured Chitinophaga sp.
GGTCGAAATCTTTCATTGCTTCTTCATATTTTTTTGAAGTAAAATTTGATATACCATTGTTATAGGACTTTTCTGCATCCTGAGAACCATCATCAAGTATTTTTGCTTTTACAGTATCAACCTGTGCAATGATATTTAAAGAAAGCAGGACAAAACCCAGGAATGTAATTATGACTTTTAATATCTTCATATAGCTGATTTTTAAATTGATAGCATAAATATAATTAAGTTTCTTACGGTTTCAATTCCTTTTAAATAAGTATTCTTTTAATCGAAGTAATTCGTTACGTTTGTAGAATCTATTTTAAACAAACGTATACTTAATATTTAGAAAAAGGTTTTCTTTTAATTTATAATTATTTAAATACGAACTATTTACAAGCACTACAACTAGTATATAACTAACCAACTATTAACGAATGGCAAAGAAATCAGAAACCAAGAAAAAGAAAAAAGACAAATCATTTCTTACTTCACAATCCTATGATTTTTTGAAAGCTTATTTAAACAATGCCTCTCCTACGGGCTTTGAAAGTGAGGGCCAGCGTTTGTGGTTAAATTATATTAAACCTTTTGTAGACCACCATTTTGTAGATAATTATGGAACAGCAGTGGCAGTTATTAATCCAGCAGCTCCGTTTAAAGTGGTGATTGAAGCCCATGCCGATGAAATTTCCTGGTTTGTTCATTATATCACAAATGACGGATTCATTTATTTAAGAAGAAATGGAGGTAGCGATCATATGATTGCACCTTCCAAGCGTGTAAATATTCATACGGACAAGGGTATTGTAAAAGCAGTTTTTGGTTGGCCCGCGATCCACGTCCGAGATATAGCAAAAGAAGAAACACCTTCCTTAAAAAACATTTTCCTGGATTGTGGCTGCAGTAGTAAAAAAGAGGTGGAGGATCTGGGTGTGCATGTAGGATGTGTGGCTACGTTCGAAGATGAATTTACCATTCTTAATAATAAGTATTTTGTAGGCAGAGCTATTGATAACAGAATCGGTGGTTTTATGATTGCTGAAGTAGCTCGTCTGATAAAAGAAACAAAAACTAAATTACCGTTTGGCCTGTACATTACCAATTCGGTGCAGGAAGAAGTCGGCTTACGTGGCGCAGAGATGATCACTCAGACTATTAAACCTAATGTTGCCATTATAACAGATGTTTGCCATGATACACAATCACCAATGATGAATAAAGTAACCAGTGGTGACATTTCCTGCGGCAAGGGACCAGTGGTAACATACGGACCAGCAGTTCAAAATAATTTATTAAAACTGATTATTGGTTCCGCAACAAAAAACAAAATACCTTTTCAACGTGCAGCTGCATCACGTGCAACGGGTACGGATACTGATGCATTTGCGTACTCTATCGGAGGAGTTCCTTCGGCTCTTATCTCATTACCATTAAGATATATGCATACAACTGTTGAAAGTGTACACAAAGAAGATGTGGAAAATGTCATTAAATTAATAGTTGAATCGTTAAAAAGTATCAAAAACAATCATAATTTTAAATATCTTTAATAGTTATCCTCTTAAATCTAGACGTACCGATAAGAATTGTTAAATACGCCAGAAATACCAGGTAAAATTGAGTATTTTTGCACAAATAATAACATAAGTAAACTGAGACAATGGCATTATTAGGTTCAATACTTAAAAGAACATTGGAGCTTCGGGGAAGCATGCCAAAAATACGCAGGGTAAGTGGATATGAACAACAGGCAAGGGAGCTAAAAAAATTATTGACCCAGGCGGAGTTTACTGCTTTCGGAGAACATTATGGTTTTTCAAAAATTTTGAATGAATCAAATGTAATTGACACTTTTCAAAAAACGGTGCACACACATGATTATAATTCCATGTTTAAAAAATGGTGGCACAGAGCACTTAGCGGTGAGGGGTTTGTCTGTTGGCCCAGAAAAGTAAAATATTTTGCCTTAAGCTCGGGAACTTCTGAAGCTGCCAGTAAGTATATCCCTGTTACTTCCGATATGCTAAAAGCGATAAAAAAAACCTCTTTACGTCAATTAGTAAGTCAGGCCCGGTATAAATTTCCAAAAGAACATTTTGAACGTGGTGTATTAATGCTGGGTGGAAGTACCAACCTGAGTTACAATGGAATTTATTACGAAGGTGATTTAAGTGGCATTCAAGCTAAAAACATTCCATTCTATTTCAACTATTTTTCTAAACCCGGCAAACGTATTTCCCAGGAACGCGATTGGAATATTAAGCTGGACGAAATTGTAAAAAATGCAAAGAACTGGGATATTGCTTTAATGATAGGTGTTCCTGCATGGGTCCAGATTTTATTTGAAAAAATCATAAAAGAATACAATGTAAATAATATACATGATATATGGCCTCACCTGGAAGTATATGTTCATGGAGGTGTATCGATTGCACCTTACAAAAAAGGGTTTGAAAAGCTTCTTGGCCGCCCCATCATTTTTTTAGATTCTTATCTTGCTTCTGAAGGATTTATTGCCTACCAAAACCGTGAAGAAACAGATTCTTTGATGTTAGTACTTGATAATGGTATTTTTTTCGAATTTGTACCCTTCAATGAAAATAACTTTGATGCAGAAGGAACTTTAAAAGAAAACCCGGAAGCACTTCACATTGGAAATGTACAGGAAGGGGTTGAATATGCGTTACTGCTTTCTACTTGTTCGGGTGCATGGCGTTATCTGATTGGTGATGTGGTTAAATTTACTTCTATCGAGCACCACGAAATAATCATTACCGGCCGTACCAAACATTTTTTAAGCCTGTGTGGAGAGCATCTTTCTCAAGATAACATGAACAAAGCAATTGAACTTGTTTCGCTGGAGCTAAATATCAATATCAAAGAATTTACAGTAGCTGGTATTCCTTATGATACAATGTTTGCACATCACTGGTATATTGGAACAGACGATCCTGTTGACCCACTTGTGTTAAAGACTCGTTTGGATGAAACATTAAAAGAACTAAATGATGACTACCGTGTAGAGCGTATAGCAGCTTTAAAAGATGTAATTTTAGAGGTACTGCCAAGTAGTATTTTTTATAATTATATGGATTCTATCGGAAAAATTGGGGCTGCATTTAAATTTCCACGCGTTTTAAAAGGACAGAAATTAGCTGACTGGGAAACCTATCTTGAAAAATTAAAAAAATCTGTATGATTTTAAGTCTTATTTATCAGGCGTTAATAATCGTGATGTTATTGACCTTTTCATTTGGTCCTGCGTTTTTCTCCTTGATTAATACCGGAATCAAATATGGCTATAAAACTGGGGCTCTTCTTGCAACAGGAATTGTATTAAGTGATTTTGTCCTTTGCCTTGGTATTTGTCTCATTGTACATTTAGGTGCCATTAATCTTCTTCATTCCGAAAAAGCACAGACATTTTCTTCCATTCTTGGCGGTATCATTCTAATTGTATTCGGAGCATTCTATTTTAAAAAGCCCATTCCGGTCAAAGAAACGAATTCTTTTGATGTGTACTACACAAAGCCTAAAGCATCCTTAATGATCTTAAAAGGATTTTTACTTAATTTATTCAATCCTGCTGTGTGGTTCCTATGGCTGGGAAATGTGACTGCTATCAGCAAAACATTGGACTACTCAATGATTAAAATGATCATTTTTTTTTCAATAGTTCTTGTCTCAACATTAATTGTTGAATGCACCAAAGTTCATTTAGCAGGAAAAATAAAAAAATATTTAACAGACAGATTAATGCATACCATTAATTATATAACAGGCACTGCATTAATCATTTTTGGTGTTGTGCTTATTTACAATCATTACTTTAAGGGCTAATCAGATTATTTTCTCCAACTTTCAACATACTCTTTAATACCTTTATAATAAGCATCTGCAGCTTGTTGCACCCTCGCATTTTTCAATTTATCATTTTCTTGATTTAGCAGAATGCATTCTCCAATGTTATCTTGATAGAGTGTTTCCCCGTAAACGACCGGTCCATGAATATTTCTTGTTAATTGCAAATTACGGCAAAACACCCCTTTTTTTCCTGCATACAAACAACCTTTGTACAAATAGGTTGCATCTTTTCTTTCTGCAGCTTTTACAAGCAATTCGGATTCGAGTTTTTTTACGACAGATTCGCTTAAAGCAACCGAAGATTCGATATCATAAGTGATGATCATGCGCAAAAATTCAAACCTTTTTTCAACAGTGGTTAAATCACTTTTCATGAATGCACCACCTATAAATGCCATGCAAAAATTTTTAGTTCCGGGTTTGGTCCAACCTGTATTTGTTTCGTCTACATTATAATGAATGATAATTGTAAAATCAGGTTTATATGCATTAATAATCTCTGCACGCTTCTGAAGCTCCATATCTTTAAATACAAACCAAAACTTATCACTTTTGCTCGCCTTTGTGAGATACCATTTCTTTTTTTCCGCTGAAATCCTCCCCGCATTGCTCCAAGCTTCAATTGTGCTTTTGTAACTTGTTTTCAGCCATTCCTCAAAAGTAACTCCGTAAGCAGTGCTTCCATTAAAGGGTCGTGTAAGAAATACATCAGCTCCTTCCTCTTCCAGTTTTTCTTTCAACAATGCTGCAGTCGCATAGGTAAGCATTCCTTCGGCTATATTTATAGTATCAACCAAACCAATCTCGGGTAAAGGGTTAAACTTCAAATATTTTTTTTCTATAATCCCTGTTTCTATATTACCAGCAGTATGGCCGGCATCAATAGCAATACGATACCCTGTAAAAATACCATTCTTAGTATTCAAAATTGTATCCTGAAGCGGAAGAGTACAATTTATTATGTTTTCAAAATTTCCGCTTTTATAAACTTTTATTGCATCACTTGCTGTACATATATTAAGGTATCTCTTAAAAAAATCCAGATTATTCCAACTTAGTCGAAATTCCGTTCTATTTATTGATTTATCACGAGAAGAAGCAAATATTTTAATTCCCTCTTTATTAATTGTATAAAAAGCAGATAAGCCGTTTTCTTTATCAAGATAGGTTTTGATTTTATTCTCGTAATAATTGATTTTATAGTTGATTGCAGAGTCTTGAGCAAAGCATAATATTGACTCAGCCATAAAAAATACTACTATACAAACTCTAAATAAACACTTCATAAACAAAAAAATTTCTTTTCAAATATACACAAATGCATCGCGCATTTTAAATATCACTATTTTTATGAAATATATCATTGAACATGTCTTTAAAAGGATTGAAGCTCGATTCTGAATTTCGTTTTAAAACAAGTCGTAGTGGCGGAGCTGGTGGACAAAACGTCAACAAAGTATCTACAAAAGTTGAATTGGATTTTGATGTCTTCAATTCCTCTCTGCTGACATCCGAGCAGAAAGAAATAATTCTGAGCAAGCTTAAGAATAAAATTAATAAAGAAGGGATATTACAGATCGTATCACAAACGGAGCGCTCCCAGTTGAGCAACAAACAAATTGCTATAGAAAAATGTTATGATTTGTTGAGCAGGTGTTTTATTGAACGTAAGAAAAGAAAACCAACCAAACCTTCAAAAACATCTCGTGAAAAACGTCTTCAAACTAAAAAAAGAGATGCGGAAATTAAGAAATCAAGACGCGAGAAATGGTAGGAATATGCCGTTAATTTTTGCCTTCCAATAACTTTGAAAATACATTCCACAATTGCTCATTTGGTGCCGGTGCAGTAATTGAAATGGGCTCTTTTTTTACCGGATGGATAAAATCTATTTTTCTTGCATGTAAATGAATGGAAGCATCTTTATTACTTCGGTCAAATCCATATTTCAAATCACCTTTTATTGGGGATCCCATTGCAGAAAGCTGAACACGAATTTGATGATGTCTTCCTGTGAGGGGTGTTATTTTTAACAAAAAATAGGTATCAGAATTCGCAATTATCTCGTAATTTAATTCCGATCTAAGTGCACCCGTTGTTTCTTTCGTAAACGCTTTTGATATATTTTTTGCTTCGTTCTTTTTCAGATAATGAACAAGTGTCCCGTTTTGATGCATAGGCCTGTTTTTTACAATTGCCCAATAGGTCTTTTGAATTTCTTTTGTTTGAAACATCTGATTAAGACGCGAGAGGGCCTTACTTGTTTTTGCAAAAAGTACAATACCACTCACAGGTCTGTCAATACGATGAACTGTACCAACAAACACTTCACCAGGCTTGTTATATTTTTCTTTAATATATTTTTTGACAAAATCACTGAGAGGTGTATCTCCTGTTTTATCGCCCTGTACAATGTCTGAAGGACGCTTATTAACGGCTATAATATGATTATCCTCGTATAGTATTTCCAATTGCATTAATATTGTTCATTAACGTTTGGAAAATCCTTGGATTTAACATCTTTAACATAATTGGATACCGCACCTTTTATATCATTATAAAGATTCAAATATCTTCTTAAAAACCGGGGGCTAAATTCATATGTTAATCCAACCATATCGTGAAATACCAATACCTGTCCGTCTACATCGCCGCCTGCACCAATGCCAATTACAGGAATACTCAGCCTTTTCGCAACTTCATCGGCAAGTTTAGCCGGAATTTTTTCCAGCACCAATGCAAAACATCCTGATTTTTGCAATATTTCTGCATCCTCAATTAATTGTTTTGCTTCCGTTTCTTCTTTTGCTCGAACTGTATAGGTTCCAAACTTATAAATGCTTTGTGGGGTAAGACCCAGATGTCCCATCACAGGAATCCCTGCAGTAAGAATGCGTTCCACAGATTCCTTCACTTCTTTCCCACCTTCCAGTTTAACAGCATGTGCTCCGCTTTCCTTCATGATTCGAATAGAAGAATTCAAAGCCTCTTTCGAGTTTCCCTGATATGAACCAAAAGGCAGGTCCACTACTACTAATGCCCTATTTACTGCGCGTACAACAGATGATGCATGATATATCATTTGCTCCAATGTAATTGGTAATGTTGTTTCATGACCTGCCATTACATTGGATGCAGAATCCCCCACGAGTATAACATCTATTCCGGCATCATCAACAATTTTGGCCATGGTATAGTCATAAGCCGTTAACATGGATATTTTTTCTCCACTGCGCTTCATTTCTTGCAGCACATTTGTGGTTACTTTTTTAATTTCTTTATGTATGGACATTTTACGGGTTCTATGTCACAAATCTACAAATACTTTTTGGTATAGAATCTTTTTTAAGTTTCGATTCTTTCATGAAAACTGTCTCTTATTTGTTGATCAACATTGAAATTAATTGATATTTTTGTATACCAAAGCATTCATTCATTTTTAATCCAGCAACTGTGAGACGTTATTTTTTTTATTTGCTTCTTTTTCTAAGTACATTATTTTCCAATTGCAGTACCGATTTGGATGTTACCGGTAATTACAAGGAAACTATGGTGGTATATGGGCTGTTGGATCAATCACAATCCAAACAATACATCAAAGTAAATAAAGCCTTTTTAGGAGAAGGCGATGCTCTTCTTTTTGCTAAAATCAAAGACTCTGTACAATTTGCGAATTCATTAGTAGTAAAACTCAAACGTATTTCCGATGGTAAAGAGTATACTTTAAAACCGGATAGTTCGGTCAAAAAAACGGACGGGACTTTTTTCTCCGGTAACCAGGAAAACGCCATTTATTCTTTTAACTCAACAGGTTCGGATGCCTTAAATCCCAACAGCCAGTATTTATTATCCGTTACCAATTCCAGCAACGGAAATTCAGTATCAGCGGAAACTTCACTTATTGGCGATTTCCAGATAACCAAACCGTATTCTCCAAGCAACTCCTCCACTTTCATTTTTACTCCTACTAATGAAAGTTTAAGAATGTTTGTTGAATGGGTATCTTCAAAAAATTCAAAAATTTTTCAATTGATCGTAAGATTTAATTACGAAGATTATACAAACACAAATGGTATCAAAGATACCGTTGAACACCATCTTGATTGGGTGTTTCCTGTGCATACCTGTTCTGCGATAAATGGTGACGAAACAATGGGCAATGATTTTAGCCGAACTGAACTATTGGATTATATCGGCCGCAATATTAGCAATTACAATGAACTGGTGTCCCGAAAAGCACTCAATATTCACTTAATTATTGTTTCAGGTGGAGAAGCGCTAAGTACATTTATGGATGTGAATAAACCATCCGGAGGATTAATACAAGAGAAACCAATTTATACGAATATTGAGAATGGCTATGGTGTATTTTCATCTCGGTATTACAAAGCACCGTTTATCTTGACGCTTCTGAATCCAACTCCGGCCAAGGAATTAGATTCGCTGGCCTGCGGAAGATTTACCAAAAAATTAAAGTTCTTGAATGCCTCA
>CAZMRM010000019.1:0-6962 GCA_964568515.1 uncultured Chitinophaga sp.
CACGGGATCGTACGTGAATTACGTAACGAAAATATTGATGTGATCAATTATACCAATAATCCTACACTGTTTATTACCCGTTCATTAAGCCCTGCAAAAATCACTTCGGTTAAAATCGATGATGAAACAAAACGTGCAGAAGTATTTTTAAAACCAGATCAGGTATCTTTAGCCATAGGTAAAGGAGGGCACAATATTAAATTAGCAGGAAAATTAACAGGATACGAAATAGATGTGTATCGCGACACAGATATCGATACGGAGGATGTGGATCTGGAAGAATTTTCGGATGAAATAGAAAGCTGGATTTTAGATGCATTAAAAGGTATTGGTTGCGATACTGCAAAAAGTGTATTGGAACTGTCGACTGATGAACTAGTAAGATGTACAGATCTGGAAGAAGAAACAGTGGTAGAAGTTAAACAAATTTTACAATCAGAGTTTGAATAATAATTAATTAGGAAATTTATTATTTCAGAAAAAAATACATTCTTTAGTATTAAATGACTAATTTCATTACCGCTTAGACAGTTAATTAAACGATTTTTAAACAATCATATGTCAGAAAACAAAGCACAACGGTTAAGTAAAGTAGCAAAGGAACTCAATGTTAGTGTTTCCACTATCACTGATTTCCTTAAAAGTAAGGGGTATACCATAGAAAACAATCCTATGGCAAAACTGTCCGACGAGCTTTATGCGCTGTTATCAAATGAATATCAATCTGAAAAGGCTGCTAAAGAAGAAGCAAAGCAAGTTACTTCAAGTACACGTGCTAAAAAAGAAAGCATTGTACTTGATGAAGAAGTAAAAAAAGATGTAAAAAAAACAGAGGAGGAAGATCTTATCATTATTAAAAATGTAAGTAATATCCCGCCTCCGGTTGTTGAAAAGGAAAAAGCTCCTGAGCCTGTTAAAAAAGAAAAGGAAGTAGTGAAGGAGGTGAAAGAGGAGGAGGAACCTGTTGCAAAAGCGGAATCAGAAGTGAAGCTGAAAGTGATCGATAAGATTGATCTTAACGCACTTAACAGTAAAACAAAACCTGATAAAAAAAGTAAAACGGAGAAAGAAGAGGAAAAGAAAGCAAAAATTACAGAAGCAAAGGAAAAGCCTAAAGCAGTAAAAGAAGAAGCAATCAAGGAAGAAGAAAAAGCTCCTGTTATTGAAACAGCAGCAAAAGTAGAACCTCCTGTTATTGAGCACGAACCGGAAGTTCAAGAACCAGCAAAAGAAGATTTTTACGAAACAAAAGTAGAGAAGCTGGAAGGACCAAAAATTATGGGTAAAATTGATTTACCCATTAAAGAAGATCGTAAAAAACCGGTCGCATCTTCGTCTGCAAATAACAACAACGACAATAAGAAAAAACGTAAACGAATAAAGAAAAGTTTTGGTGGTGGAACATTAGGTGATTCATGGGATGCAAATAAGAAACAAGGAACTCCTGGAACCTCTTCTTCTGGTGGCTCTTCAACGTCATCCGGTGGAGTGAATAATGCCCCGAGAAAGCAGTATACACAACAAACAAATGCTCCCAGAGGAAAATTTAATACCAAGCCTTTAAAAGTAGAATTAACACCTGATCAGATTCAGGCACAAATAAAAGAAACACTTGCCCGTTTAAGCGGAGCCGGTAAGTCCAAAGCATCCAAACATCGTAAATCCAAACGCGAGTTGGTAAACGAACGTATTCAGGAAGCAGCTGACCAGGAAGAAGCAGCAAAAAAAATATTAAAGGTTACGGAATTCGTTTCGGCAAATCAATTAGCTCAAATGATGAGTGTGCCCGTAAATGAGATCATTTCAACCTGTATGAGCCTGGGGATGTTTGTTTCCATTAATCAGCGACTGGATGCGGAAACAATTGCAATTGTAGCAGAAGAATTTGGCTATCAGTTGGAATTTGTAAGCGTAGAGGTGCAGGAAGCAATAAAAGAAGAAGAAGACAGAGTAGACCAACTTCATTCCCGCTCTCCAATTGTTACCGTAATGGGTCACGTCGATCATGGTAAAACATCACTTCTCGATTACATTCGAAAAGCCAATGTTATTGCCGGTGAAGCAGGAGGTATTACACAGCATATTGGCGCGTACAATGTAAAGTTGGAGAATGGAAAAACGATTACATTCCTTGATACTCCTGGTCACGAAGCATTTACAGCGATGCGTGCACGTGGTGCACAAGTTACGGATATTGCGATCATTGTGGTTGCAGCAGATGACAGTGTAATGCCTCAAACAGTAGAAGCGATTAATCATGCACAGGCTGCCGGTGTACCGATCGTTATTGCAATCAATAAAATTGATAAACCAGGTGCAAATCCGGATAAAATTCGTGAAGCATTATCTCAAATGAACATTCTTGTGGAAGAGTGGGGAGGTAAATTTCAATGTCAGGAAATTTCTGCAAAACAAGGATTAAACATTGACGAATTATTGGAGAAGGTATTACTGGAAGCAGAGATGCTCGACCTGAAAGCCAACCCAAATAAAAAAGCAAGTGGTACAGTCATCGAATCCGAATTGGATAAAGGAAGAGGATATGTAAGTACCATTCTTGTGGAAGCAGGAACCTTACGTGTCGGAGACATCGTTTTGGCAGGTTGTTTCAGCGGTAAAGTAAAAGCGTTACACAATGAACGCGGACAAATTGTTAAAGAAGCAGGACCTGCAATGCCTGTTTTAATGCTTGGTTTGAGTGGAGCACCACAAGCCGGAGATAAGTTTCACATCATGGATGATGAGCGTGAAGCACGTGAAATTGCTTCCAAACGTCTTCAGTTGCAACGTGAACAAGGAATCCGAACCAACAAGCACATAACACTTGATGAGATCGGAAGACGATTGGCAATAGGTGATTTCAAGGAACTGAATGTGATCGTTAAAGGTGACGTGGATGGTTCAGTTGAAGCACTTGCTGACTCCTTGCAAAAACTTTCAACAGAAAAGATACAAGTTAAAATCATTCACAAATCGGTAGGTGCTATCAGTGAATCGGATGTATTATTGGCATCTGCTTCCAATGCGATCATCGTTGGTTTCCAGGTTCGTCCTTCCGTAAGTGCACGTAAGCTTGCTGAAACAGAACAAATTGATATTCGCTTGTACTCCATCATTTACAAAGCAATTGAAGAGATCAAAGCGGCAATGGAAGGAATGCTTTCTCCGGAATTTGAAGAGAAAGTGGTTTGTAATATTGAGATCCGTGAAGTATTCAATATTACAAAGGTAGGTACCATTGCAGGGTGTTATGTGCTTGACGGTAAAGTGACACGCAATACCAAAGTTCGTATTATACGTGATGGAATTGTGATACACGATGGTAAATTAGGTTCCTTAAAACGCTTCAAAGATGATGTTAAGGAAGTAACGAAAGGATTTGAATGCGGATTGAACATCGAAGGTTTCAATGATATCAAAGTAGGTGATATCATCGAAGGATATGATATGGTAGAGATAAAAGCCAAACTTTAGTTTAGTGTTTAGTATAAGTTAATAAAAGGCTTCGCATCGCGAAGCCTTTATTGTGCTTAAATATAATTTAATTAACCGTTAACCAGGTTGTTTGCCAAAAGATACTCGGCTATCTGAACGGCGTTGGTAGCTGCCCCCTTACGTAGATTATCCGAAACGATCCACATGTTTAGTGTTTTTTCCTGGGTCTCATCCCGGCGTAATCTTCCTACAAAAACATCATCCCTATCATGAGCGTTCATAGGCATGGGATATTTCAGATTTTTTACATCATCCACCAACTCAACACCTGGGGCAAATTTTAATAGATCACGAACTTCTTCCAGATCGAACTCTTTCTCAAACTGAACATTTACACTTTCGCTATGCCCCCCTATTACTGGAATCCGAACTGTTGTAGCAGTAACACGAATGTTTTTATCCAATATTTTTTTAGTTTCATTAACCATTTTCATTTCCTCTTTTGTGTATCCGTTTTCAGTAAAAACATCAATTTGAGGAATAACATTCAGATCAATAGGATAAGCATAAGCCATTTCGCCCTTTATGCCCTTACGTTCGTTCATCAGCTGATCAACAGCCTTTACACCTGTTCCTGTAACCGATTGATAAGTAGAAACCACCACACGTTGAACATTGTATTTTTTATGCAGCGGGTTCAATGCCACAACCATTTGAATAGTAGAACAATTTGGGTTTGCAATGATCTTGTCAGAAGCAGTCAACTCCTTGGCATTGATTTCAGGAACAATTAATTTTTTTGTTTCATCCATTCGCCAGGCAGATGAATTATCAATCACTGTGATACCAGCAGCAGCAAATTTAGGCGCCCATTCCAGTGAAGTGCTTCCGCCTGCAGAAAATAAAGCAATAGAGGGTTTCATGTCCATAGCTGTTTGCATGCCAACAACCTTATAGTTTTTGCCTTTATATGCTATTTCTTTCCCTACAGATTTTTCTGAAGCAACAGGAATAAATTCAGTAATGTTGAAATTATGTTCTTCCAACACCTGGATCATTTTGGTACCTACAAGGCCGGTAGCGCCTACTACTGCGATTTTCATTGTTTTTGATTTAGTTAATTTTAGTTTTGTTTTTACGTAAAAAAAGCCTTTCCAATCGGAAAGGCTTTGCTTATATTAGGACATATAAAAATACAAATTAACCCTTCCTGTGCAGGAATTGCGTCTTCGTATTCTTCTTTATGCAAATAGTGCTATTCATCATTATGGTGCAAAGCTAAGCCGTTTTTTTTAATTGACAATTTTTTTATAAAAAAAATATGGAATGTCCTCCTGCAGCTGTTCTTTTGAGGCTTAACTTGAAAGCAATGCGTATTCTTTTCGTCCTATTTTTAATAATCGCCTTAAAAAACAATGCGAACAACAGTACACCGGATCCGGTGATTGCATGGGATATTGTTATCCATGAAATCATGGCTGATCCCGATCCGGCGGCAGGAAACATTTCTTACCCGGAATACATAGAACTGTATAATAAGAAAAACATAGCTGTCGGATTAAAAAATTGGAAACTATGCATAGGAACAACCTGTAAAACGCTACCCGAAATCTTTATACCCGCTGATAGCTTCTTAGTTCTGACCTCCACTGCATCCGTATCTCTTTTTCCCTCTGGAGTTAATGCATGGGGTATTTCTTCCTTCCCGGCAATTAGCAATTCAGGACAGACCATTCAGCTATTGAATGAATCCGGGACTATCATTTCGGTTGTTTCCTATACGGAGGATTGGTACAACGATGAAATAAAGAAAAGAGGAGGGTACAGCCTTGAACAAATAGATGCACACAATCCCTGTGGTGAAGGTGAGAATTGGGGCAGCTCTACAAATATCACGGGAGGAACACCAGGGAATAAAAATTCCATTTCAAAGAGTAATCCGGATCAAAAGCCACCTGAAGTAACGGGGGTGAGTGTTATCAATCCGTATCAAATAGAAGTTTTTTTCTCAGAACCGATGGACAGTGTTACATTAGCGGATACTGCTTTTTACACCATCAGTAGGATGAATTCTCCACTAAAATGCTATCCGGTTAAACCATTTTACAAAAGTGTAGTTCTAAGCTTGCCTGATACTTTAAAACAATCAATTATGTATAATCTCTATGTTGGTGAACAAATAAAGGATTGTAAAGGGAATTTGCTGAAAACGGACAATACAATTCGCTTTGCGATACCTGTACCCGCCCAAAAAAGTGACCTTATCATCAATGAGGTACTTTTTGACCCAAAGGAAAATGGGGCTGAATTCATAGAAATTTATAATGCTTCTCCACACACGATTGATTTGAAGTCCGTTTTTTTAGGTCATTATGATAGCATTAGCAACAAGGCGTATGATATTGAAAAAATAACAGGCACTTCCTGTTTGTTTTTCCCAGAAGACTATTTGGTGTTAAGCGAAAATGTGAAACTTGTAAAAAAACAGTACACAATAAAAAATGAAAAAGCTTTTTTAAATGTACCGGATCTTCCTTCACTCAATAATAATGAAGGAAGCATTTGCCTCAGTACAGCATCAGAAGTAATTGACGGTTTTGCTTATCACAAAGACCAGCATTTTGCTTTATTGAAGGATACGAAAGGGGTTTCTCTGGAACGTGTTAATTTCAGCCGCGCAACAAACGAAGCAACAAACTGGCATTCTGCCGCATCATCCGTTGGTTATGCAACCCCGGGGTATAAAAACTCACAGTCCAATGATTTTTTTACTGATGATGAATTTAAACTGTATCCGGAAGTTTTTTCTCCTGACCAGGATGGATTCAATGATCAGGTGACAATTTATTATACGATGAATGAACCCTCCTGGAGTGCAACCATCCTGATTTACGATAGCAGTGGAAGACTGATAAGAACCTTGGTGAATAATGATTTGATTGGAACGAAAGGTGCCTATAGCTGGGATGGAACCAACGACAACAGAGAAAGAGAGCGGGCAGGTATTTACATTGTTTATATGCGTGTTTTTAATTTATCGGGCATCATAAAACAGTATAAAAAAGTTTGTGTTTTGAGTGAAAAAAACTAAAATTTGATGCATATTTTGGGCAATTCAATTGCCTGTTAAAATATGTTAAGCCCCCTTTCATTATAACAGAATCGTCTACTTTTGTAGGCATAGTACTAAATCTTAATGAATAAAAGCAATATCCGGATAATTACAATTATGGCTAGTCTGGCATTGGCTGGTTTAATTGCGATTCAGGTATATTGGGTAGAAGATGCTATTACCATTGGTAAAGAGCGTTTTGAACAGAATGTTAACGATGCTTTGAACAATGTGGTTTACCGCCTGGAAAAACACATGGCTGCTCAACGCATCACCAAGAAATTCAATTTTCGTAAACAGGGTATCCGGTTTTTTAGTCCGGGAGATTCATTAAGAACAGCCAGTAGTTTTATTTCAGATTCTTTGCAGGACAAGCAAAGTTTTACCATGGAAAAAAAGAAAATGAATAGCGAGG
>CAZMRM010000019.1:6972-8953 GCA_964568515.1 uncultured Chitinophaga sp.
GAAGAATATTCAGCCGATTCCAATGGAGTGGTGATAAAAAAAATGAGGCAGAAAAAACTTTCGAGTGATACCACATCTCATAATTTTAATCATCAGATAGAAAAAGAAGGACCATCCAGTATGCATTTGTTTGATTCAGCAAACATCAGCAACAATTGGCTTTCACAAAAGAACAACATGGTGAAGGATATTTTTGATGAGCTCATCAGTATTAATGTATACAATGAACAAAGTCCTAAAATCGATACCTTGCTTTTGGATTCCATTCTTCGTTATGAGTTGCTTCAAAAAGGAATCACTGCCAGTTTTATTTTTACAGTACTTCCATCCAAAGATGCTCCTTACAACACCAATTTTTTATTGGTAAACGAGCAGTTACTTATCGGTTCTCCGTATAAAATTAATTTATCACCTGATAATGTATTCATCAAACCACAATACCTTTCCGTTTATTTTCCCAATAAAAATAGTTACCTGTTAAGTTCCATGTGGCTGTTGCTAATGGTTTCCATTACGTTCATGCTGGCACTTATTTTTTCTTTTTACTATACGATCTCCACTATTTTCAAGCAAAAAAAATTATCTGAAATCAAAAATGATTTTATCAGCAATATGACACATGAATTCAAAACCCCGATTTCTACTATCTCTTTAGCATGTGAAGTCTTGAGTGATAAGTCAGTGGAAAAGTCACCGGAGCGGGTAGGCAATTATGTAAAAATGATTGGTGATGAAAATAAGCGGTTGAGTTTACTGGTTGAAAATATTCTACAAACGGCCATATTGGATAAAGGACAGTTTAAATTAAAAATTCAACCCATTGATATTCATACGTTGATTGAACAAACCATTACCAATATTAAATTACAGGTAGAAAACAAAGAAGGTAAAATCACGACCCAGTTGGATGCTGAGAAAGCGGTCGTGCATGCGGATCGTGTACACGTGACCAATATCATTTTCAATTTGATCGATAATGCATTGAAATATACCTATAATAGTCCTCATATAAATATTCGCACACGCAGTAATGCAGATGGTATCTATATATCGGTTAGGGACAATGGGATTGGCATTAGTAAGGAAAACCAAAAACGAATTTTTGATACCATGTATCGTGTTCCTACTGGCAATATCCACAATGTAAAAGGATTTGGTTTGGGCTTAAGCTATGTAAAAGCCGTGGTTGAAAAGCATGGTGGTTCAATAAGTGTGGAAAGTGAACTGGAAAAAGGAAGTGAGTTTACGGTGTATATTCCGTTTAATGCACCTACAGCATAAATATTAATGAATGTAAAATACCATTGTCATGGAAAAAACAAAAGTACTATTGGTCGAAGATGATTCCAACTTAGGAAATCTCTTGAAAGAATATTTGGAAGCAAAAGGGTATTCAACGGTTTTGGCCGTCAATGGAAAGCAAGGATATGAAATTTTTTCAAAGGACAAATTCAATATCTGTTTACTGGATGTGATGATGCCTATAAAAGATGGATTTACACTGGCAAAAGAAATAAGAGCTTTGGATCCGAATGTACCCATTGTGTTTTTAACGGCTAAATCCATGAAAGAAGACGCCATTGAAGGATTCAACCTGGGAGCTGATGATTATATCACCAAGCCGTTTAGCATGGAGGAATTGTTGCTTCGTATAAAGGCCATTATCAGGAGAACAGACACCAAGAATGTAAAAAATTCGGATCAGTCCGAATTTAAAGTAGGGAATTATACATTTGATTACAGTCATCAAATACTTACCATCAATGGCATTTCACAAAAACTTACCACCAAGGAAGCAGAATTGTTACGCTTGCTTTGCATCAATGCTAATGATGTATTGGATCGTAATTTTGCTTTAAAATCGATCTGGAAAGATGATAATTATTTTAATGGCAGAAGCATGGATGTGTACATTGCCAAGTTGAGAAAATATTTAAAGGATGATCCGAAGGTAGAACTGATCAATGTACATGGAAAAGGA
>CAZMRM010000019.1:8963-18684 GCA_964568515.1 uncultured Chitinophaga sp.
GGAAAAGGATTTAAGCTGATGGCCGGATAGGATAAGAAACGAAAGGTTTACTTATTTTCTTGTTTAAACTTTTCTGATCTTATGACGTCCGAAATGGAATGAGAACAGGGTATGAATGAATAAAATAAACAAAACGAATATTAAATCTGAACATACCAAATTAAAGGTAGCCATAGGATATTTCTTTTTATTATCTGTTGTTTTTTTATTGGTGTACACTACCTATAATAATTTTTATAAGATCGTACATTCAGTAGAGTTACTAAGTAATAATAAGAATGAGTCAACGGCTATTAAAAGAATTAATTCCGGGATTACGGAAATCCGCACATCTTCAGCAATCTATTCAATTACTTTTAATCCGGAAGATTTTAATAACTACATTAAAACGGCTAATGAGACTTATCATCTTATAGACGGTCTGGAGCAGAAATCTTATAGCAAAGCAGATTCATTGAATATTCTTTTTAAAGAATACATTACTTCCATAAATAATTGGCTCGCACTTAAAAAAGCCAGCAATTCAAATGATTATAAAAAAATTGGTGCAATCATTAAAGAGAATGGGGACTCATTAATCCTGTCCACTAAAAATATTCCGCATTCAAATACGACCACGGTTACACATTTTTTAGAAAAGCCTCTCAATGACAGTTCGGGTTCCAGATCCGTTCTTGTGGAAAATAATTCAAACAGGTCTTTTTTTCAGAAAATTTTCGGAAGCAAAAGAAAAAGCAAAGAGATTCAAGAACCCGTTTTAATGCCGATTACCCAGCAAATAACCACTGAAACGCATACTCAGACCGATACGAGTTATTACAATCAGGTGGATGTTCTTTTGACCAAGGTGAAAGAGACGATTACAGAATCAGAAAAATCGAAAAAACAGAGAAAGTTCCAGTTGGCCAAATTGGGTATAAAACTCTTGAATTCCCAATCTACATTGATAACAAAAATAAACTATCTCTTAAAAGATATTGAACAGGAAGAGAAAACATTTATGCAGAATAAAATCATCTTAGCTAAACAAACGGCAAAAGATGCATCCAAAAACCTGATCTATGTGGTAATCGTTGCATTAATTATCTCTCTTATTTTTGTTTACATCATTTTTACGGATTTAACGAAAAGTTCGTATTATAAACGGATGCTTGAAACGGAAAAACTAGAAACGGAAAGACTGGCAAAGGCAAAAGAAGATTTTTTGGCAAGTATGAGCCACGAAATAAGGACACCACTGACAAGTATCATTGGCTTTTCGGAGCAATTACAGGCAAATCATCTTAGTGATACACAACAGCAACAGGCTCAACTAATTGCTAATTCTTCAGAACATTTATTATCCATTGTAAATGATATTCTGGATTATTCAAAAATCGAATCAGGTAAGCTTAAATTTGAAAAAATTGGTTTTTGTCTGGACACGATCATTACGGAAGTAATTGAAATTATGCGGTTGAGCGCGAACAAGAAGAAATTGCAAATTTTTTATGAGCCGGTATCCGGTTTCAGTGGTATCCTGTTATCAGGAGATCCTTTCCGGTTAAAACAGGTGTTGATCAATCTGATAGGCAACAGTATAAAATTTACAGAAAAGGGATATATCCGGATTGATCCTTTAATCACGGAATGCAGAGATGGTTATATGTTACAATGCAATATTACAGATACCGGTATTGGAATCCATGAAGACAAGCTAAAAGATATTTTTGAAGATTTCTCGCAGGCCGACAATTCAATTACGAGGAACTATGGCGGAACAGGACTGGGGTTGCCTATCAGCAAAAAAATAATTGAAATGCAAAATGGCAAGATATGGGTGAAAAGTAAACCAGAGGAAGGTTCTGTTTTTTCTTTTGAACTTTTCTATTTGAAAGCTGACAAAAATGAGTATAAAGTAAATAATTATGATGTTAATATATATGGTAAACAATTGAAAAACAAATCAATTTTAATTGTTGATGATGATCCCATTGTTCCGGTTTTACTGGAACCCGTATTAAAGAACTGGGAAACAGACCATACATTTTGCAACCGATCGATACAGGCTTTGGATCTGGTAAAGGAAAAGCAATACGATTTAATTATGGTAGATGTTCAAATGCCGGAAATGGATGGATTTGAGCTGATCAACCGCATTAAGATGCAGGATGAAGGAAGGAACAGGGAAACAAAAATTGTTGTAAGTACAGCTAACGTAATGACGAATTTAAATACTCCGGTTTGCAATGTGATTTTATACAAACCATTTAAAACCGCAGAATTGTGGGATGCATTATGCAAAGCATTGGAAACGGAAAAATTAACCTGTCAGGAATCTTTATCTTCAACCAGAGAAGTAAAGCAAAACAATACATATTCTCTGAAGAATTTTAAGACATATGCCAATGAAGACAGAAAAACACTTGAACTTTTTATCAATGCATTTATTATGCAATCGAATACAGGATTAGAAGAAATGAAGAACTGTTTTTCGCAAAAAAAATACAAACAGATCGGAGAGATTGCACATAAACTTAGAAATACATTTGGACAGCTGGAGGCTGGTGGAATTGTTGAAGTGTTGATCTATCTGGAAGAATTGATTATTGCGGATCCCCTTGTATCTGAAAAAATAAAAGAACAAATAGATATGTTGCATCAACAGGTCGGAAAGATTTTGTATCAACTGGAAAAAGAGAAGTATGCCTGAGCCATCAGAGATCTATTTTATAATCCCTCATTTTATTGTATAATGTTTTTCTGTCTATATTCAATAATTTAGCGGCCTTGCTTTTATTATAACGAGCTTCATGTAATGCTTTCAATATGGTTTCTTTTTCCAGCTTTTCTGACAATATTTTAAGGTTTGAAGTAGTTGTTTTGTCTGCATCATTAAATACAAACGAAGTGTTCAATATTTCTGAAGGCAAGCAGTCAATATTAATTTTATTTCCCTTGGCCATTAAAACAGCTTTTCTGATACAGTTTTTTAATTCCCTTAAATTCCCTGGCCAGGAATACGCTAATAATTTTTCAATAACATCCTTGTCAAAACCGGTTATGTTTTTTCCAAGTTCTTTATTGGATTGTTGTAAAAAATGTGTTAAAAACAGGGGAATATCTTCTTTTCTGTTACGAAGCGGATCCAGGGTTATTCTGAATTCATTGAGCCGGTGATACAAGTCTTCCCGGAATGTACCATTCATAACAGCGTTTTGTAAATTTTCATTGGTAGCAACGATAATCCGGAGATCAGTAGCAATATCCTTTGTTCCGCCGGTTTTCCTGATTTTACGTTCCTGTATTGCACGGAGTAGCTTTACCTGGATCTCATAACTTAGGTTTCCTATTTCATCTAAAAATATGGTTCCTCCGTTAGCAAGTTCAAATTGACCCTGTTTATCGGAAACGGCTCCTGTAAAAGCACCTTTAACATGACCAAACAGCTCACTGTTTGCTATTTCTGTTGACAGGGTCCCGCAGTCAAGGGCTATAAATGGTTTATCGGAACGTTTGCTTAACTGATGTAATTTTCGTGCAACAAATTCTTTTCCTGTTCCACTTTCACCTTGAAGTATAACGGATAAAAACGTTGGAGCCACAAGGTTAATTTGTTCCTGCAGCTTTTTCCAGGATTCACTCAAGCCTTCAATAAATTGAGAAGCATGGTTGGTGGTTGAATTATCCCTGCCTTCTGTTTTAGCCCCCGGAAAACTAAGAGTGTTTTTAACCAGTTCAAGTAATTCACTGGGGTTTATCGGTTTGGTTATATAATCATACGCACCGTTTTTAATGGCTTTAACAGCCAGACGGATATCACCATAGCTTGTCATAACAATGATAGGGATATTTGATTTTCTTTTGATAATTTCTTGCAGTAACTCTATTCCATCCTTATCCGGCAGTCTGTAATCGGTCAGAATTAAATCAAAAAATTCTTTATTAAGAATTTGTAAGGCCTGCACGACAGTGGTGGTGGTTACAACTTCAAAATTGTTTTTGGAAAGGAAGCTTTGAAGCATTAAACAAAAGGTGCTATCATCCTCAACAATGAGAATTTTTTTTATTGACATTCCGCAATTTCGTAAATAAAATTAAAATAAAGAAGTCTCAAAATTAAAAGGAGTTTTAAGATGCATAGCATACCAAATAAAAGAGGCCGTTCTCGGATGGAGACAGCCTCTTCTGAAAATACAAGAAAACTATTACTGTCCTCCTTTAGGAGATGTAATATCACCATTTTTGTCAAATGTGACTACTTGTTCCTGTTGGTCGTTAAGAACAACTACTTCGTAACCTACTACAGAACCGGTATTGTCAACTAATTGAAACGCTTTAGTAATTTTACCTTCTTTATTTGTGTCAGTTATGCTTTTTGTGATTTTTTCAGAAAGCTTTGTGGTTTCAATTTCGACTTTTTTGTCCTCTCCTTGTTGTGCAAACACGTAAACAGATTTTAAATTGTTTGCAGAAACACTTAATACAGCTGTGGACAATGCCAATACAAAAACTAATTTTTTCATGATATTTAATTTTAAGGTTAATGAATTTTTTATAGCCGGGTACTTAGGAAAATGATGCCATCGGAGATGAATACAATAAACTATTGAAAATCATAGTGTTAACTGAAAAACAAAATGGATGCACTAGCAGAAATTGTAGAATAAGTCAACAACTCCGGTAAAAAAGCAGCAAAATTCAATCGTCCATCATTATGAGCTTTGACAAAATTC
Source organism: uncultured Chitinophaga sp. (assembly GCA_964568515.1). Taxonomy (GTDB): domain Bacteria; phylum Bacteroidota; class Bacteroidia; order 2-12-FULL-35-15; family 2-12-FULL-35-15; genus 2-12-FULL-35-15. Next base: position 13,679 of record CAZMRM010000019.1, read on the forward strand.
TGATACCAACCATTTTTAATGGTGATGGAATCAATGATTATTTTAAACCCGTACATAAAATGGCAAGCGGAAATTTCTATTATCTATAACCGAATAGGACTAAAATTATATGAAACAATTGATCTCAACTCAGGTTGGAATGAGAAATGCAATGATAGCATAGCAATGTGCAGCTTAAATAAACAAATCGTAATAAATAAAAACAGGAAAAAGTGTTTTTGATTAAACAACCGAAAACCCCTTGTAAGTGAAACTTACAAGGGGTTTATTATTTCTGTGTTGTCCGATCAGGAAGAGTTAAAATAAGTCTATAAGTAGCTATAAACTATCTAATAAGCTAGTAGTCAGGCATGTTTTAAAAAAGGTAGCTCTTAAAACAACTATAAACTATTATAAACATTTGACTGAATTCTGTACTGGTTAGGGCTGACTAAAATCAGTACTATTGATTTGTACAATCTCTCCTTTTCCAAATTTTAGGATTTTATCCTGTAAATATGCTTTGACAGTAGCATCATATAATATTTTTTTATAAGTATCACTTGCAAGTACACTACCAGATATGGAAATTATTGCTCCCAAAGGAGAACAAGTTGAACATTCATAATGTATGCAATCTTCTAAAGGTTTATATAAGTTATTAATTGAAATTTCATTATCACAGATTGGACAAAGATTATCTTTAAATTTTTCAATTCGTTTACTGTATTCAACTAAATTTTGAGTTCCCATATTAACTTTTACTCTTAAGTGAATCTTCAAAATGCTTAATAGCTTTTGACCAATTTTGTAGACAACCTGTATCAATAACTTGTTTATCTTTAGCACCCACCTTAGCTTTAAGAGAGTCAAGATCATTATTTATTGAGCTACTAAATTCCAGGTAATCAATCAAATCTTTTGGAACTAATCTACCAATCATAGCTTTTTCCTCATTTCTTTTATATAAAAAATGCATAATAGCTAAGTTTTCTTCTCCCTCAAATTTCATAACATTTTCTGGATCATTTTGTAGAATTCTTCTGCAAATAGGGCATTCACAAATTAGGTCTGGTCTTTTTCTAAGAACAACTAAGGCTTTTTCTAAGGTTAAAAACTGATGTAATTCAGCCAAATAATACCTTACAGGGGCTGGGCCGCTACTTTGACTAGTAGAAGAGTTTACATCCTTATGTTCAGAATAAAGTAGACCGTGACAAATGCAACTTAAGCCATAATGATAAAGCAAAAGGCTGTAAAAGCCCCCATATAACATTACTATTTGTTTAGTTTTATTTTTAGATAACCTATTAATAAGAGTAATTAATTTTATGATAATTTCCTCACTGGCATGTTTTTCTTCAAAATTGTTTATCCACAAGCAATATCCAGGAAAATCGTACGAATCTATTTTGGACATTATAGTATCTAAATAATCAGTATTTAAATCTTCTTGGTCAATAAACAGCAAGGGGAAAATATCTGAATCCGGCCAATTTTGTTTATTCTTACTACAGTATTCAAGAATTTTAAAATTTAATTCTGATTCAGCGCTATTTTTCTTATACAAAAAATATGGAGGAATTATAAAAGCAGGCTTTAACAAACTTTTATCAGCAATATCAACTAAATCCTCTGCTTCAAGTAAAGTTTTTTCGACATTATTAATCTGAAAATCAAAACAATTATCTATTATAGATTCTAAATCTTCTTGTGATGTATTTAAACTATCTGTTAACTTTCTCGTTTGAGTTAAAACGAACTGGGGATCTATTCCATAACCAATTAAAAGCTTTTCAAAAGATGGTTTAAATTGCTCTCCTTTTTCTATTTTTCTTTTGAATCTATCTGCTTGTGCAAATAAATAGCTCATAGGATCACAAAAGAAAGGTTGATTCAAGCTATAAACAATTGCAGGAGTACTTTTATATTGATATAATAAAATATTAGCAGGAACAACTATTCCATTATATACTTTTGAAACATCCTTCAAGAGCTCTTTAGTTCGGGGTAAACCAAATCTTAAAAAAGTTTGCGGGCCATTATTGCTTTTAAGCATAAGTTTGATTTCCGTAGTTATTATAGATTTTCTTGTATATAATTTTTTTCAAATTTCTATTTATGGAATCACTTAGCTTAGGTAAAAGCTCAACGAACAGCTCTATTTTCTTTTTTCTTTGTTCATAAAAAATAATCCCAATCCCTTCTTCTGAAAATAATTCTAATGGAATATTCTTTTTCGAAGCTAATGGCATGACAGCAACAGAAAAATGACAATATAATTTGCCTCTTAATGCTTGAAAATAAAGTTTTCTCCAATTATCCCTTTTGATTTCAATATTGGTTAAAAGAAGAGTATCAGGGTCTAAATAAACAATATCTAATTCTGCTGGAGCAATTCTAAATTCTTTTAAGACAAAAAAACTCCTTTTCTGCAATTCTTTGCAGATGAAAATATTAATATCCTTTTCAAGAAGCGGTTTATTCACCATAAATTTTAAGTTTTTCCCAATCTTTGATCAAATTATGTCTACACCAGAAAAGTTTAGTAAAAAAATATAATCCTAATATGGCTATTGAAGCAGAAGTAAAAATCCAAAAATGTATGAGTAGCAAATTATCATGAATTAGATATACTGGCATTCCTACTGCTGATAAAAGACCTAGAATTAGACAAGAACTCCAAGTCATTCTACAACAGAATTTTATTTTTTCATACTGGGCAATAAAAACAGCTGTTTTTTGATACCTTTTTTCTAAAAAAATGAATAAATCTTGACCAGTTTTTTGTGCTACATTTTGACCGGATAAATTTGCAACAATTTCAGTTAAGTCTTTATTAGCAATTTCAGCGACATTAGTACCATTATCTACAATAAGCGTATGGTCTTTTTGCTGAGTAGAAGGGTTGTAGGATTTTGGATAGAACAAACTAACTGCATATCTATATCCAAGCATAATATTGTTTCCCAACTCCTTTTGGAGTGGCTCAACAATTTGTATATCCAACGAATTTGAAAGGAGATCCTTAACTCTATTTAAATTTTCCTCTCTTAACTCTTTTTCATAAGATAGAAAATGCCAAAATAGCTTCAGAAAAAGGAATAAAGCCCCAAAAAGAGCTGCTAGAATAGTTAAGTTAGGTTGGACTGAACCTAGGAAATCCTCAACAGTCATAGATTTAAATATTTAACCCAAGACTATCCTTAATTTCAGATTCAGTTGCATACTGAGGAAATTTTTGATAGACATATCTTAAGAGTTGTTTTAAATTTATAGTATTAAATTTTCTTTTTAATTCAATAATGTCTTGCTTTTCCTCTTCACTTAATTTACTCCAAACTTTTTGTGCTTTTGACTTACCTGCATCAGTTAATTTAAATATCTCCGTTCCCTTTTCAGTAGTAGAAATATTTCTTTGATATTTATCTAGCATTAAATTGTCAAATAATTCATCTAAAGAAGCATTGTCAGCAGGAGTATTCTTATTTTCAGTTTCTTTTGATAATAAACCTAAAGATTCTAAGAAATCAACCTCATCATACACTTCATTAGTCCAAGGACCCATCCTAAAGGCAAAAAAATTGAAATCATCTTCTTTTTTTACATTTTGTAAGAATCCCTTTTCTTTTTTTAAAAGAAATAATAGCTTTTCTAATCTTGTAATTCCTTCAACTTTATTCCCTTCATTTGCGAACAATAAAGCTAATAACAATTCAGCTTTATTTTTTATACCAGTATGTTCCATTTTTCTATACAATTTTAATGGCAAAAGCCTTTTATTAAACGCCTTTTCGAGCAATTATGTTGCCCCAATTAGATTAAATAAATAATTAAAAGATTATTTAAAAGACGTGACTTTAAGCATTTCATTGAATTTAACATAAAAAAATGATTTATACAACTCTTCAATAGGTAATTAACTTTTAATCAAAAATACTATATTGTCTGGATTGGACAACAACAATAATTCTTATTTATGCATATAGAGCTGTTAAGAAATGGATTGATTTCAATTGGTTAAATATCAGGTCAAATTTTCTTATTAAGCCTTAAAATTCGGCGCTCATATATTTTAGTACCTAAATAATTGATTATAAGGAAATTAGGTACTAAATAGAGATTTTAGCCATAGTTATTTAAGCGATTTTCCCTATTGAGCCTTTTATCTGCATTATAAAGAACTCTATCAGCAATTTCGAAGGAAATACTCAAACGGAGACATTCCACCCTTAAATCCCTTAAATACTTTATATAGAGATCTATTAATTCTTGAGTCTTTAACTTCCTTGACACATTGGTGAAGTTTTCACCATAAATAATACGATAAACTCTTTGATCAATTATCTGATAGATTTTAGGATTGCGAAATCTCAATATAGCAGATGCCATAGGTAGCTGAATCCCTTTTGTTGCTTTATCAAGCAAATTACTTAAGATTTTGCTAGTTAAATCAATATTTAGAGTTTTTGAATTTACTTTTATCAAATTTATTTGTTCTAACACTTCTTCGCCAATTTCAGCGTATCTATTAACTTTCCATAAAACTATTTCATTAATAACGTTCTGATCAAATTTGTTAGAATAGTTATCTAACTTCGTTGTTAAGGCAGGTTGATAGATTTTAAAGTCCCTATCTTTTTCTAAGAGTTGGAACTTATCATCATGAATTGTTGTTATAATAATACTATTTTCCTCCACTAGACAAGCAGATAATATATTGTTAGGTTTTACAAATATATTAAATAACACATACATGTGTTTATAAAGTTTTAATTGATCCTACACATTTGATGTGTGATCAACAACAAAAACAAATCTTATCTAATAGCATTAGGAAAGCATCTTAGGAAACTAAGAGAAGAAAGAAAGCTATCACAAGAGGATTTAGCAAATGACTCTGATATTCCAATTAATCAAATTGGGAGGATAGAAAGGGGAGAAATAAATACTACAGTAAGTACAATCTATATTATTGCAAAAGCTTTAAGCCTAAAACCCAAAGATTTATTAGATTTTTAAGGTTC